>JADDOW010000077.1 GCA_016782225.1 Nitrososphaeraceae archaeon | reverse complement strand
AAGTGGATATCAAAAAAACATTTAGTTTGTTAAAATTGATGCTTTCCTCAGATAAATATACTGATGCAATTATAATTGGTCATCTTGCTCCATATGTTGTAGACCCGCTGTTAGTAGATTTTGCAGTAGTCTTGAGAAGGTCTCCATATGAACTTAGACAAATATATGAGAGTCGATCATATTCAGAAAAGAAGATTCATGATAATTTGATATCTGAAATTTTAGGTATTATATCGTATGATTTTTTAGAAAAGTTTAACAAAACAGATGTTGCTGAATTGGAAATAAATGAAAGTGTTCTCCCATCCATGTCTGCACAAAAAATTGTTGATATGTATATTGATAAAAACTTGAGAGAATTCGGCATGATAGATTGGTTGCCTGTAGTCCAAAATGATCCTCAAATGCTAAAATTCTTATTATGAGTCAAAAAAAAAACTAATTTCATATATATATACCTTCAGATATTATCCATTTGAATCATGGCTGCTTTAATTTCAAGAAGGTTTGCTGAAGAAAGTTCACAATTTCTAGGAAAAAAGGTTTCAATTGAAACTTCATATAATAAAAATTATTCTGGAGTTTTAGTTGGACTGAGCGAAAAATTTGATTTGATATTGGATAACATTGACTCCCAACAAATTCAAAAATTAATGGTAAATGGATTGTTTGTTAAAGAAATAAAATTATTAGAAAAACCATTTGATCTTAAGGCCCTAGCTGATAGACTGTCTCGAGTATTTCCTGGTTTAGTTAAAATTCGAGAGGATATAGGCGCCATAATTGTAATGGATAAAATTAAGGTTACGGAAACAGGGATAGAGGAGGGCTCTGGATTGGCAGCATCTAGAGTCAAAGCAATATATGATGAATTCAATAAGGAGCCAAAGAATTAATCTTGTTATTTGAGGTGAAATGTACAGATTTATCTGCTCGAATTGGAAAATTAACTACCCCACATGGTTCTTTTGAAACGCCGTCCTTTATACCTGTAATTCACCCAATTAAACAACAAATCAGTCCAAATTTTTTAAAAAGCCTTGGATTTAATTGCATTATAACGAATGCGTATATTGCGTTTAAACAGTCTGAATATAAAGCTAGAAGACATGGAATTCATAATATTGTAAATTTCGACGGTCCTATCATGACTGATTCTGGAGGTTATCAAGTTCTTGAGTATGGATCAGTTGGGGTATCACCTTCGACCATGGCTCAATTTGAAATTGATATAGGTAGTGATATTCCTATTCCCTTGGATAAACCTACAGGCTATGGATTGCCATACTCTGTTGCTAAATCTTATGTAGATGAGACTATTTCTAATATAAAGGAGACCGTTGAAATAATTGAAAATAATAACAATAACAATAATAATAGTACTGACTCAAATTCCCTTTCCTCTAAAGGGGAGATATGGACTGGAACCATTCAGGGGGCGGAACATTTTGACCTAGTTACCTATTCTGCATCTGTTTTGGATAAAATGGGATTTCAATTTTTTGCAATAGGTAGTCCGGTAGAACTTATGGAATCTTATAATTTTTCTATACTGGCGGAACTTATCAAAACAGCAAAATTGGCTATACCAAATAAACCCATTCATTTATTCGGTGCCGGTCATCCATTAACCATTCCTCTTGCTGTAGCTTTAGGATGTGATACTTTTGACTCCGCGTCCTATATCTTATATGCAAAAGATAATCGCTATATGCATTCTCATGGAACTTTGAAACTTGATGCAATGTCATATTTTCCTTGTTGTTGTCCTGTTTGCTCTTACTATACAGTTAAAGAATTGTTAAATGAAGACCGGGAAACTAGAATTACGAATCTGGCAAAACATAACCTTTTTGTTCTCAAACAAGAAGTATCTTTTGTAAAACAGTCCATATTTGATGGGAGACTGTGGGAATATGTTTTGCAAAAAGCCCGATCCCACCCAAAACTAATGGATGCAATATATACCATTAAAAATTTTGAGTATTTACAAAATAACACTCCCATATTTAAACAAAAAGCAATTTATTTATTTGAACCTATAGATCAGCATAGGCCAGAATTAAAAAATTTTCGTAATATGCTGATAAATAACTATAGATCGCTTTATAATGACGCTATATTGCTTTATCCTGACCAAGGCATAAGACCATTTTATTTATCTTCTGTTTTTAAAAATATAATTGATAAATATTCCTTATCTTTGGTGTGCCTTTATAATCCTTTTTTTGGATTAATTCCTGTTGAAATCTCCGATATTTATCCCGCCTCCCATAATGTTTTTTCTAAACATTCGACAGATTTTGAGCCTGAAGACTATGGAGAATTTATAAAATTGTTTAATTCTTTTCTAAAAAGTAACCATTTCAAAACTGCCTATATAGTTGCTGACCCTTTTATGAAAAAGCTATTGCCAATTTTAGATTTTCCAGAACATATGGAACTAAAAATTGAGGATTTTATTGAGACTACTACCACTTAATCTATAAAATTATTTCTGATCTTTTATTTTTTACATAAATAAATTAAAATTTTGCGCCTACGCTGTCTTTTTCTTCCTTGGTTAGCTCTCTATACCCGTTTTTGTCTATTATTACGGCATTTATGCCATCTCCAGTTCCTGCATTTCTTCTAATTGCAGCAGCTATTGATTGAATGGCAATTTTGTAAGCTTCATTTACACTAATTCCATCTTTAAATTCTGATTCTAGGTATCCATAAGCAACTGGCGATCCACTTCCTGTTGAAATGAACTTTTCGGTGGTCATCGATCCAAACAAGTCTATGTTGTATATTTTTCCCTCTCTCTCTCTATGATCAAACCCTGCCATAATAATTTGAACATAAAATGGAAAATATCTTTGATTAAACAATATATTAGAACAAAGTCTTGCAGCAGAACTTACCGGAATTAATTCTTTTTTGGATAGTCTGTATATATTTGCATTGTATCTCATTGTATCAACAAGATTTTGAGCATCCGCAACACCTCCTGCGATAGTCATGCCTAAATGATCGTCTACCTTTTGAATTTTCATAACGTGTCTATCTGCTATGAAAAAACCTGCACTTGCTCTAGTATCGGCTGCTAAAACTACCCCGTCGGTGCATGTAATAGCACAGGTAGTTGTTCCCTTTTTAATTTGATCCAAAATATGCTGAGGATAGCGATTGTCATTAATCTGCTCATTAGTATGCATTCATATCAAAATAATATTTGACTACATTTAAGCATTATTAATTAGCACAAAATCATGAAATAATTATTATACTTCTTCTTTCTATTATAATTAATATTTGGTAAAAACCGTTTATGATAAAATTTGGGACAATCATTTGGTGTATCCAGGTAATGACAAAGATCCGTCATTGATTTATATAGACAGGCACTTTATACATGAAGTTACTTCTCCACAGGCGTTTGATGGCCTTAGAATTAATAACAGAAAGGTAAGAAAACCTAACCTTACTTTTGCTACTGTAGATCATAATGTTCCTACTACAAATAGATCCTTACCATTAGTTGATGAAATTTCCTCACTGCAAATAAAGTCTTTGCAAAAAAATTGCCAAGATTTTGGAATAACTCTTTTTGATATAAATGATCAAAACCAGGGTATAGTTCATGTAATCGGACCTGAATTAGGCTTGACACTTCCAGGGACAACAATTGTTTGTGGAGACAGTCACACCTCTACACACGGGGCTTTTGGTGCATTGGCGTTTGGAATAGGCACTAGTGAAGTAGAACATGTATTGGCAACTCAATGCTTGTGGATGAAAAAAGCCAAGAATTTTGAAATTATTTTGAATAGCAATTCAAAAAAGGATCTTGCAGTATCCGCAAAAGATGTGATATTATCAATCATTAAAAACATAGGCACATCTGGTGGCTCTGGGTCTGTAATTGAATATCGAGGAAGTTTTATTTCAAATCTTTCTATGGAAAAAAGAATGACAATATGTAATATGTCAATTGAGGCAGGTGCTAGAGCTGGACTTGTGTCTCCTGATGATGTAACCTTCGAATATTTGCGAGAAAAAAAATACACTCCTAAAAATGAATCATTTGAAAGGTTACTGGATAACTGGACGGATCTTAAACCTGATGCCAGCGCAAAATATGACAAATCGTTCACTTTAAATGTTGATGGTCTTGTTCCCCAAGTTACATGGGGTACCAATCCTGCCATGACGATTGATGTTACTTCTACAATTCCAAACCCGGATGAATATGCCAAAGGAGATGAGGAAGAGAAAAAGTCTGCTATCCGGGCATTAAAATACATGGATTTGACCCCTGGGTTGCCAATCACAGACATACCGGTCGATAGGGTGTTTATAGGATCATGTACAAATGCAAGACTGGAAGATCTAATAGAAGCCTCCATAATAGTGAAAGACAAAAAGATATCTCCTAATGTTAAAGCCATGGTCGTTCCAGGTTCTCAACAGGTAAAGTTGTCTGCTGAAAAACTCGGACTTGACAAAATATTTATGGATGCTGGGTTTGAGTGGCGTGAATCTGGCTGTAGCATGTGTTTAGGAATGAATCCGGATATACTTTTACCTGGTGAAAGGTGTGCCAGTACCTCAAATAGGAATTTTGAAGGGCGACAAGGCACAGGTGGAAGAACTCATCTGGTCAGTCCTGTTATGGCGGCTGCAGCAGCAATTGCAGGTAAATTCGTTGACGTAAGAGAATGGATTTAAATTAATATTATAAATTGCATTAAATGATTTTATGGAGCCTTTTAAATACTTAAAAAGCAAACCTGTTCCACTTGACATAGTCAACGTAGATACCGATCAGATTATTCCTAAACAATTCCTGAAACTTTTGGGAAAGACTGGATATGGGAAATATTTATTTTATAACTGGCGTTACAATAAAGACGGTAACGTAGATTCCAATTTTGTTATAAATTTACCGGAATTTGCGGGAAGAGAAATTCTTCTGACAAGGGAGTATTTTGGTATTGGCAGCTCAAGAGAACATGCTGTATGGGCACTCAAAGATTTCGGTTTCAAGGTAATCCTTGGAGCTTCGTTTGCCGATATATTCTATAACAATTGCTTTAAGAATGGTGTTTTGGCCATTATGTTGGACAAAGATAAAATTGATGATATTTTTTCCTCAAAAACAGATCGGGATATCGAAGTTGATTTACCAAACCAGACAGTAAAAATAGATTCGGACACTCATAAATTTGAAATTGACTCTACATTAAAACATCATTTGTTAGAGGGCATTGATGAGATCTCTACAACATTAAAATACGAAAATCAAATAAGAAACTATGAGCTTAACAATTTTCAGTGATGGGTTAATTATATTCTTATGGGTAAAATTGCATAATGAACTATTACACAATAATCTTATAGTAGAAAAATGATAAAAAAATTAAACTGATTTTTCAATATAAAATCACCACAAAAATATACAAATGGATTTGTTATTGTTGTATTCGAAGGTTTTCTTATATTTGATATAAACCCTGTTTCAAATATATGAAAAAACTAACATTCTTTATATCTGTCTGTTTGATTTCTATGATGGTTGTTGCTGTTGCTGATAGTAATGTTTTCTCTCAAATTGTTTTGGCTAAAGACGCGGTTAAGAAGCCCGATATGTCAAACCAGTTTTCATTACATAGTTATGATTCTATAGGGAATCCTGAGCAGCCATATGCAGATTCTTCAATTTTATTGCCTTTTTCGTCTGGAATAGCTAGTGATATACCTTCTAGTTTTTCAAATATCATCGATACTCAAATATTTGCTGGGTTAGATGATTGACAGAAAATCCTTCTAATTATTATTATTTAACACTATGTTTTTTAGCATATGATTAAATATTTGGGAGTGTTTTTCAAATGTTTTTTGTTCGGCCAATAATGAGAATATGTAGGTTTTATTGTTCATATTTGAAAAAATCTGTTCGGTTTTGAAATTTATTCCCACACTGTTAAAGCCATATTTAATACTCTTTCCGGTCTGTTGGTTGCCTATATCTATGACTGAAAAGTTTTCCAATTTGAAATCTTTATTTCTCATTTCCAGTTTTTCAATTATTGGCTGCATTTGAAAATTGTTATTATCCGATGTGCTGTTGTCTGATTTTATTATGCTTATCACAATATTGTCTTGGAATGCGTCATTTGAATTTTCTTTAGGGGACCGAAATATTGTGATGGAGCCGCTTTGATTATTGTCATTATTCTCACCTTTGATGACTTTCCATTCGTTTGGATATACCGTAGTATAGTTTTCTTCTTTATCGATATAGTATGACCATTTGATACCTTCGTTGTTGTTGTTCGTTACGCTTTTTTCTATTTCTGAATTTGGGAATTGTGAATATGAGTTGCCATTGAGAAATTGCATGATAAACAAACTATAAAATATTAACATAGGCAATAACAAAAAAAAAATTACATGCATATTTTTTTTCATTCCCATTTTGTTGACTCTATCTATATTTAATTATGGTATTATTTTACATTTATAAAATTATAAATGCCAAATTTTTAACCAATAAGTTCATATGATAAATTGAATATACTTTAAGTTATTTGGGTATTTTTAGATATGACTTATACAAGAGTCCTAACGTGGGTATATTTGCCAAATCTAATGACAGTATAGTATTGCTTCCATATGGATATGCCGAGACTAAAAGTAAAAAACTGGTTGACTATTTAGAAGTCGAACCAATTTTTGTCTCAATTGCGGGAAATAGACTAATTGGACCAATGGTAGTCTTAAATAATAACGGCATGATATTGCCTTCAATAGCGTCAGATGATGAAATTACATATCTTAAACAAGTGACCGGACTTAATGTTGCGCGCCTAGATTCAAAACTCACTGCAATAGGGAATTTAATATCTGCAAATGATCACGGTGCTATAGTTTCACCGCTATTTAAGGGTGAATTTGATAAACAAATAGGGGATATTCTTGGAATTAATGTTCATACTATGGCAATAGCGGATTTTAATCAAACAGGTTCTATGTTGGTATCCAATAATCATGGTGCAGGAATTCATCCAAAGGCTTCGGAAAAAGAAATCGAAACTGTATCTTCAATTTTAAAAGTTGATGTTGAGCCTTTAACAATCAATGGGGGCATTCCCTATCTTTCTTCAGGAATAATCTGTAATTCAAAATCATTAGTTGTTGGTAGTATAACAACTGGCCCTGAATTGATAATGCTAAGTAGAGGATTTAAAATGTAGAATTATGGCTATGTGTTTTAATCAGAGTCCGCCTATCAACTTTTAATTATCAAACCCTAAAGCACATACGCATATGTGTATTATTGGAATAAAAATAATTTTTGTCAATGTGGTATTAGTTGCACAAACCGCCAAATTATGACAGTTGTTAGATAATGCAAAAAGAATGATAATATGAAATCATAAGTTATTTTGAAATTTATCCTCCTTATGTCGCTCTTATTGTTACAGCTTGGTAAATACCTCCAGTCAAATGGAAATCTATGCCTTCACCTGTAATGTAGGTAGGAAAATGTCTATCATCTTCTTCTGCTTCTTCTTTACCACATTAATTCTGCTTTTGGACCAAAATAGTAAATTATATGTAACAAGGCTGCTGCAGTTCTCGATAAATATCTAATAGAGTAGACTTAATTTAATTTATGGATTTGATAAAGAAGGTATATTTTAAAAAAACTACTCGAGTTACTCGGAGTAACTCATTATAATATATTGAAGGAAGAAAATAGTTTTATCCAAAGCGTATGCCAAAATTTGAAAATTTTGTTATGATGGTTTTTTAACAGATTGACCAAAGGCTTAGGTTATCCGGCCCTTTCTCTCTGCAGATAACTTGGATGCAATCAAGGATCTTGGATTGCGTTACACCATGTACAACAGATAGGATATATCGCGTTGCCGATATAATGTCTAACTGTTTATTTAGATAGGTTGCTTGTCTAAATGCCATATGCTAAATATTTACAGATTTGAACTAACTTAGTCGGAGATTTTTGGTATATCTTTGAACCAAATCATAAGCAGTAAATTAGTTGATGTTGATTCTAATGTTGTCACTATATTTTTAGCAGTTTTTCTCAAATGAAAAAGATACTATTATATTTATATCTTTATAAAGAGTTATCAGTATATATTTAATATGGGTAAGATGAATATCGTGTTACCTGACGATTTAGAAAAAAAGTTCCGTAAAGCTGTTTTTGAGAAAAAAGGAATGAAAAAAGGAAATATTTCTCAGGCTTTAGAAGAGGCAATTAATGGATGGATAGAAACAGAGTCTCAAAAATAGTGGAAAAGAAAAGAGGGGTATAATAAACACCTATGATACCTTCAATTGAAGACTAGGCTATTTGTTATTGATGAATTTTATGATATTTTTTGTATTGCTCCATAGCAGTTTAAAGTCGAATGGAAGTGTATATATGAACCTTGTATAATCATTCCGGGTGATTTGCTATGAATAACTCGTTTGAAAGATACTACTATTAGTTTTTCATTTTATATCAAAAAGATGTTTTTTTCAATAATTTTTCCATAAAATTACGTTATCTACAAAAAACTCTCTATAATTTACAACACTTATATATCTCTTCCCACAATATGTGTAAATATCGTATTTTTGAGTGATATTTAAAACTTTTGGTATATGTATGGCTGTGTATAATAAGAGAATAGGATCTTATATTTGCTCCATTTGCAATAAGAAATTTACAAGAAAGTGGACTGCTCAGCGACATAATAGGGATGTACATAAGAATCAGAGTCAGATATATGATAGGTTAAACAATCTAATACCTAATTTGCCATTATTGTCGTCTGAGGATATTTCAGACCCAAAGGTAGCATTGGCGATTTTCGGACGAATGTTAAGGAATCAAATAACAATGATGCGATTCATAATCCATTCACTATTAAGAAATCGATCAAAATTAATTTTGGATCAGATGATGAAATTTTTGAAGAAATTGGGAAACTAGGTCCTATGCTGGCTGAATTAAATAAATGCTTGTTGAATTATCTTCACTATAAAAGAGATCTAATTTACAATATGATTGTTACACGTGCTTTATTTTCACTTGATCCAGCTAATACCTTAAAAGAAAATCTCTGTTTTTTTAAAAATAAGGAATATGAAAATGAAATAAGGGACTGCATCTCATGAAGTTGCAATATACCCAAATCTATGGCAAATGAAATTTTGAGACATTCACTTCTATCTAAACACAAAAATAAATACAAAAGTGACATTGGGGACACAGATCAATTGCCTAAAAAATAACCATTAAACTTTATTGAAGGTTTTAAAACGTAAAGCAACTTATCTATTATAGAGGATAAAAATACCAAAAAATAAATATTAATGATAAATTTGGAGATGGGATTACAAAAAAACGTGCAGATCAGTTTGATATTATGCTACACAATATAAATTCGCATAGTTCAAATCTAAAACTTTTATGAAGTTGTTATCGGCTCTGTTCATT
>JADDOW010000062.1 GCA_016782225.1 Nitrososphaeraceae archaeon | reverse complement strand
TTTAGAGCACTGAGCAATGCCTAAAGTGCGCTTTTCCCAAAGTTTTCTGTAATTAAGCCTTTATAATGCAAAACGGAAAAACAAGTAACCAGCATGAAGCAGCAAAAACAGCAACCAGATACAAAATCAATGAAACAACAGACGCGCTCTCTTACATTACAAAAATTCCCAGTCATATCTTATCTTCCCTTATGCCAAATCAGTTATTTTTTTACCTTTCTCGCAACTCTTGGGTTAAACACCCTTCCGGTAATAACTCATGATGCGTCAAGCCCCCTCTAATGTCAATGTTGTAGTGTGTGTAATCCATATGGATTCCATGTTCCCATGCAAATTCATCCAAACTTTGCTGCACCTTCAGGCAAATTGCACGGGTTTCCCGCCTGAGAATACTATGGTGGATCCCTTCTCCAGGTCCGTTTCTTGAAATGCCAGCTAAGGCGTTTTGCTCGGTATGGCCAAGAGGATTTGCCACCCCTGTATGACCCTCCCCACACATATCTTCTTCGCTCAGCATGTGTAACTTCGATGGAATATAATTTATGGCCAAGGTTAAATATTGCTCACGTGGCTTACAAATAGATAAAACAAAGGTGGAAAAAGCATCCGTTGAGGCATTGGTTGATTTCAACATAAGCAGCATAGTAAGGGATCTCTAAATGCTAATAAAGCAACCAAGCGTGTCCGCAAGGAACACTAGCCCGGTGAGTACAGCCCGTCTTGTTATGCAGATTATGGATAAGGCCGGCATCCGTGCAGAACTGCTGTACTTTGGTAGGAATTGGGTGGTGGAGAAAGGACAACAGCATGAAACAGATAATACACAGGGGCAAACATGCACCACCGGCCAATCCAAAACCACCAACAAACCGCTTTTGGAGTTCCCACCAATAGTCTATGGCGAGGCAAAGTCAAAATCAAACCCGCATGGCAAAACAATACTTTTCTACAACCACTATGATGTTCAGCCAGAAGACCCTGCCAAGCTGTGGAAGGATGACCCATTTAGCGGAAGGGTAGAGGGAAACCGCATTTATGGCAGGGGTGCTTCGGATGACAAGGGCGAGCTTATCACCAGAATCAAGGCAGTTGAATACTTTTTGCAGGCAACAGATGGAGACTTGCCGTGCAACGTAAAGTTCATTGTAGAGGGTGAGGAGGAGATAGGCAGTCCCCACCTAAGGGACTACCTTCTGCAATACAAGGACAAGCTCAAATGCGACGTTGTGATATGGGAAAGCGGATACATTGACTCCAAGAGCAGGTCGGTTGTCTCGCTGGGGCAAAAAGGTATTCTTTGTGTGGAGCTGAATGTAATTGGCCCCTCAAATGACATACACTCAAGCCATGCCGTTTTGGTCGAGAACCCGGCAATAACCCTTTCAAAAATAATATGCAGCATGGTAAGCCAGAGAACAGGAAAAATTCTGATAGAGGATTGGTACAGGGAAGTAAAAGGTTTTTCCAGAAAAGAGCTGATGACTATCGCACAGGAGGAGTTTGACGAAGAGGATTTTAAGAGGGAAACAGGCATCAAGAGTTTTGCCAACAACAAGACAGGATTTGACGCAAAGAGGGCGCGTGTGGGAGAGCCAACGTGCAACGTTTCGGGTTTGGTATCGGGTTATTGGGGGCTAGGCTTCAAGACAATAATCCCATCAACAGCAACAGCAAAAATTGACTTTAGGCTTGTGCCGGAAATGGACCCCCACACCCAGTTCCAAAGGCTCCAAAACCACATTGCAAGGAAAATTGGACTGGAAAAAGAAGGAGAACCTGCAAGGGGTAACAAAGTTGAGGCAAGGTTTCTGACTGGGGAGCCAGGATACAGGACCCCACTTGACAATCCCTATGTGACACCAGTTGTGCAGGCGGCAAAGGAGGCGTTCAACAGCTCCACCATAAGCGTATCCGGGGCAGGAACAGGTCCAATGTACTACTTTTATGAAATACTGGAAAAGGCCTCATCCATTTGTGTAGGGGGGAGCAGCATTTCTGACAAGATCCACTCCCCAAACGAAAACTTTCAAATAGACAACCTGGTAAAGGCCACAAAATGCATTGCAAAGATAATTGAAAAGGTGGGCAAACTGTGATGAAGGTTGTTGTCTTTCGTACAGTGTCGCCATTTCCCCTCATCAAGAAAAACTGTGGAGAGTCATTGCTTTTATAGGATAAACAACCATCCATTTTGGGAATTTGCCGATTATGCAACGCGTTCGTTCTTTCTGTAACTATCATCAGTATCCAAACTGTTAGACCACACGACGTCAAACTAATAATTACAAAGGGGCTATCTTGCAAATCTCCAAACTTGCATGTTCTTTTTTATGTAGTCCTCATGACAGTATCTATCAATTTGCCTCCTCCTCCGAAGTATTATCGGTGCATCCAGTAATTAGGCGTTAGAAGTCAAATTGGCCGGAGCCTCGGAGCCACCGGCTGCATTATCATTGTTCTACAAATAACAAAAAACAGATATTTTAGATTGATTTATTATCCCTGCTTCCCATCACTTGGCGGCTCCATTATTGTCGTTGTAGTTGATTCAATTAGCATCGTATGGGCAACAACAAAATCTAGCCAACCACATCATCATCCTTATTGACAGATTATCCACCTACCTTGTTTTTAAGAGACAAAAAAAAGAATTGATGAGAAGTTTGTGCTAAATTAATCCGATGCGTAACCCCTCTCACAATCTTTTTTTGAAGCACCTGATACAATGAGTCAGTCGGTTGCAGATTCGCAAACGTCTTTTGTGTTGCCTTCTACAGACATGCATCCATCAATAAAACCTTTGTAGTAAGCGTTATCACCGCCTTTCTCGTCTCCACAGTGGTCGTATGTGTCTACACTAAAAGGTCCGTTTTGTCCATGTTCATATCCAGCATCCCTACAACTACCATTCCAGTCGTTTCCTGCATACACTACTGTAGTTGTTGTCAAAGCTGTTCCAATTAATATTGCCACAGCGACTGCTGCTATTTTATATAACCTAGGCAAATTTGATGAGGCCATAGGTTACTATGTCAGAGCATTAGCTACAGATCCAAACGATACAGATGCGCTAAAGAACAAAGGCAATGCTCTTGACAGTCTAGGCAAATTTGATGAGGCCATAGGTTACTATGTCAGAGCATTAGCTACAGATCCAAACGATACAGATGCGCTAAAGAACAAAACGTTTAGCTATTGATGAATGCAGAAACAATCTCAATAGATATTTAATAATGGCATAGAAAAATCAACAACAACAAATGATTAATTTCATAGTTTTTTAGATGATGTAAATCTTTTGATTTATTTACATATTTATTGCAAAAGTATGTCATGTCTTTTTCATTATTTTTGTTAAATAGACTTATATAAAATTATTCCAGCTTCAGCATTATTCGGCTTTAATTCAACTATGTAACAATATTTTGAAACGATTAAAACATTAACAAATTATATTGTTTTCTTTTAGAAAATGATTTTTATTTCAGTTTTTTACGGTGTATTTTTAAGAGATACCTAATCTCTCATTGGAAACATATATTAAATAAGTTTATTTTAACTTTTTCAACAACATCCAAATTGTTATTGATATCTTTTTGCAAATGGTTTTACCGACTCCATAACATTATAAAATTTAAGTTTACAGAATTACCCTAAATTTTGGTGATATCCTATCTAGTCCTCCCAGATCATATAGAAAAAGAAGATAAACCCATTTTAAAAAATCATAGGCGCAACCATTAGACAGGACCTAAAAGACAAAGAAAATAATTTTGTGATGATGATCATTACATTTCCCATAGCAAAAATAAGAGATGTGAACTAGGGCATGTGATGGAGAGAACTGTTTGAATATCTAGATTTAGATCACCATGGCAAAGTTAACGATTCAAGTGCTTATGACCATACTAGATTATGAAAATTTGTGTTTGAATGGGTTTATTGCGGTCTTACCTATGCCTTTAACATGGTAAACTGGGTATTTCTCTTTATCCGCCAAGCTCAGGTCAACTACTCCTGCAGGCTCAATGACATATTCGCCATCAAAGGCATTACCCAATATGTTGAACAATCCCTCACCAATTATCATGCCGTTTGGTACGGCCTTCCCGTTTATTTTTGCGCATATGTTCATTGATGAACCAAACAAATCCTCATTCTGAGAGGATTTTGAGGTGGCCATCTCAACTAGACCGTAATCAACACTGGTTCTGTAGTTTACGGGCGGCAATCCCTCATTATGCATTTTTGAATTGATTATGCCATGTGCGGCACTCATTGTAACCCCGCACTCCAATACCTCCTTTACTTTGGGTTTGGCAGCAGCAGATGAATCAACAGCGTCAGGAAAGTAAAAAATCAGCGCATCCCCGGCGTTTTTGACAATTTTGCCTCCAAAGTTTTTTATTATTGCTGCCATCGCATTCAGAAAAATTGAGTAGTATTTTGATAGCTGTGTTTTTTCCAACCTTGACGCAATTTTGGTTGAGTTCATCATGTCTATAAAACCCACGCAACAGCCCTTTTGTTGTCCTGAAAAAACAACTTCATTGTCAATCTCCGAAAGCCAATCACTGGAGACAACACCATTGTCAGTCAATCCCAAAGATGGAAAATAATAATAGTTTAGGCCAT
Organism: Nitrososphaeraceae archaeon; assembly: GCA_016782225.1. Lineage (GTDB taxonomy): Archaea > Thermoproteota > Nitrososphaeria > Nitrososphaerales > Nitrososphaeraceae > Nitrosocosmicus. The sequence continues at coordinate 5,018 of JADDOW010000062.1, read as the reverse complement.
TTTCCATCATGTCTATTTTATGGTGCATCCCCTCCAGTCCATTAGGATTCTCATCCTTTAGTTGGCGACAATAAGTGGCATTTTGTTCAACAAGTTTTGAAGTTTCGCCCTGAAGGTAACTATCAAGGTATTTGGAATTGTTTACGATGTTTTTGGCAAAACCCATTGCAAACCAACAGTCTCCCCCTGCAGTGCCCATCACCTTTTTTTGCGTGTTCTCATTCAGGGAAGGAAAGGTGTTCCCCAGCCCATATCCCAAGCTGTATGAAAAACCAGAGTCCACCTCAGCGACTTGTCTGAGGATTTCCTGGGCCATTATTTCATCAACATGCCTAAAAGACCGGGCCAAACCGGCCCCAAATCCGCACCCAAAATCCGCTGTCTCTTTGGCCATGTCCAATACCTTCTCTTGAGTCCTCATATGTAGTAGAAAAAAGCTGTGTCCCAAACCCGCGCCAAGTCCAAAATCAAACTCAGGGTTTTTTTTCAGCAACCCACCGAAATACTCGGAGGGATTGTTGTGCGGATTCAGGTCTGAATATGCATGTCCTAAGCTGAATCCAAACTCTTTGGCAAAAGGTTTGTCTTTTTCTGACACAGCCTCCAACTCTTTTTGCAACCTCTCACGCAAAAAGGGATAAGACATGCCATAACCATGGCCCAACCCTTTCGCAAGGTTTTTGTTTGCTGCAGAAGAATAGGCTTCCCTAAATTTCAGCTCATTGTTTCTGCATGATATGCACATACCATGGCCCAACCCTGTTGCAAGATCCTCATTGCCATCAGCCTCTGCCATTGTTTCGCTCACCAAGCCAGCGCTCAAATATGGAAACACATTGCCGATGCCCTCGCCAAATCCAACCGCAAAATATCTGTTGTTTCTGGCTTGCATGTACAATGATTTTATTCTGGGCGGCGAAAGATACCTGCACGTGCTTCCCATCCCTATTCCCAAACCCATGGAAAATTGGATGTCTTTTGATCTTGCGGCCAATAGAGCATCTATTGATTTCTCAAGATAATCAAAGGTAGCGCCAACACCCATGGCAAATCCCTTTGCAAAACCACTGTCTGCAAAAGAGGATGTTTTAGATAAAATTTCGTTTTGGTCAAACGGATCAAGGTATCCAAATATGTAACCGATGCCCTCGCCAACTCCAACAGCAAATGGTATGTCTTTTTCTGCCAACCTAAACACATCATTGCGGTAGCTTTGGGATAAATACAAAGTTCTTGCCAATTCCAATTCCAAGTCCCCTTCTGTAAAATGGATTATCTCCATTGTTGCTGTTGTTGCGGCAGATAATTTCAGTTGGCAGTTCTTTTTGAAAATCTTTATAGTAAAAGAAAGAAGAACTTCCAACACCTTCGCCAAGTCCGAAAGCAAACTCCGCATTTTCTTTTGTTTTCAAAAGTATTTTTGACTGTAACTCTTCACTGAAATAAGACATGCTATAGCGCCCTATGCCAAATCCAAGGCCCCTTGCAAACCATCCGTTGTCATTGGATCTTGAGAACAGGTCTTCCCGGAATTGTGGAGAAAGATAGGAAAAAACCATTCCAAGCCCAGAAGCCAAGCCATACGCAAAAAAGTTGTTTGTCATGGTTCTGCTCAATGCCTGGTTTTGCAGTTTTTCACCCAAATTAAGAAAGGACTCCCCCAAGCCATAGCCCAATCCATTGTCATAATGAGGGCTTTCGTCCGCTTTTTTCAAAATGTTCTCTCTTTCGTCTTCAGAAAGGTACTTAAAGTGGTATCCTTGTCCTATGCCAACCCCATAGGCAAAGCCATGGTTTGTTTTGCACCTTACAAAAGCTTGATCCTTGTTTTCAGGACTAAGGTATATCCACGCCCATCCCATACCAAACCCAAGCCCCATATCAAACTCATTTTGCTTGTTTCCCTGAACAAGAAACTGGGTTTGCAGGTCAGGGGGCAGGTGCCTGTAAACAAGTCCAGTGCCAAATCCAAGCCCAAAGTCAAGCATCAGGTTTGCCTTGGATTTTTCCAAAAGAAAAGCCTGAAACTCCAGGGGAAGGTACAGAAACTTTATGCCAAATCCAAGACCCAAACCTATGGCCAAAGATACATTCCTATCCGCCATAGAAAGCAGTTCTTCAGGGCAATTCTCGGCTGAAAGGTATGCGCTATAGAGCCCAAAACCATAACTAAATTCAATATGGCTATCGCATCTTTTCAAAACTTGGATTTTGAGATCCTCCGGCAAGTTAGGATAAAGCATACCAAAACCGCATCCAAAGCCCGCATCAAACTCGTTGTTTGTTTCGGCTTTTGCGTATACGTCTTCAATATGAACCTCATTTGGAGACTGAATTGACAGTGCAGAACCGCATCCGAGTCCCCGGGTTATGTCAACGCTTACATTAGCTCTTGAGTTGATCTCATATTTAAGATCATCATCTAAAGACTCAAATGCCTGGCCTACCCCTATGCCAATTCCATCGGCGAACTGGGGGTTTACATCGGTATGATCGAGAATCTCTTGCCTAATGTCCGGCTCCAAATCCCTAATGTACCTTCCAAGGCTTTGACCAAAAAACCTTGCAAACAAAAGACTGTCATAAATTTTGCGAAAAATTAGTTGCCTTTGGTCATAATCCAGCAGAGGAAAAACAAGCCCCAAACTTTCAGCCATCCCTATGCCAAACTCTATTTCCGTATCAGAGTTATTTAGAAGAGTTTTTCTAAACTGATCGTTAATCGATGGAAATACCTCTCCAGCCCCCTGGCCAATTGCTTTCTCAAATGAAGCATTTTTTTTCATGTAGGAGTATACGCTTTCAGGCAAAAATCCATCAGACTACACTGGAGCCAAAAGTTCAATGTTTCGCCCAAGGAACAAGCCAAAGCGGTTTACTTGGCTGGAGCTAGTCGGAATAATTTTGTTGAAATTGTTAGAAACATAAGACAGCATTTTGACTTTAGTGTCGTCCTTTAGTTTAATGGACTCTCTGCAAACATCATGTATGCAATACTGTTTCCCTACCATATAGAGCCAATTGCTTAGTTTGCTGTGCGGTTCTTTAGGTGATACACTTCCAAATATTGCTTGTTGAAGGTTAGTGACATTTGTCTCTGTTCTTTCAAGCCCTATCTCGTAACACATCTGCAGCACATAGAGAAAGTCCACGTCAGCCTGCCTTTCTTGTAAGCTTGTCAGTAAGGCAAATTGGTGTACGTAATAATTTGAGCTACGCGGTAGCTTTTCGGCTTCTGTCACACCAACAAATGATGGGTGAGTTAAATGGCTGTTGCTTTTGTAGCCATCTGGCATTTCGCCATTTTTTGCATGTTTGCCTCTCAACTCATTATAATAGTCAAGCACGGTTAAGGGAGTTGGCTCTTTGTTCCACAGTATGTTTGCTATTTTTTCCAAATCCCTTGAAACACATTTGCTGAAAATCTCCTTAAATTGCGAAATATTGCTACCGTAACTCTTCACCATAGCCTTGAAGGACTCTTTGCCATAGGTTATCTCGCTGCTAAAAAACTCGGGCATTTCTTTGGGCAGGCCCCTAAAAAACTCCATGTATTTTGGCTTTAACGCGACAACAAGTTTTTTCACATTCCTTGAGCTTAGTAATTCCAAAACTCGCAGCACATTGCTATAGTCCCGCCTTATCAAATCATCTGGAAAGTTATCCCAAATTACCATGTCGTTTTCAGAAAACATGTTAACTATATCCATCACTGGGGCCCTCCCTAATTCCAATCCAACAACATTTCTGGGATTAATTACATAGACTCTTTCTACATGGCGAATATTCAATCTTATAATTTCAAGCACTCCTCGTGATTTGCCACATCCGCTAGGACCATATAGAAATACTTTATCTGAATTGGACAAAGAGCTGAAATTGTCAAAATAAACATATGGAAAATTTTGATCATCTACCAATGTTAAGCGAACGTTTATGGCTGCAGAGATTTGTTGCAGCAGGCCATTTTCCTTAGATGAGTAGTTGCCATCAGCAATGTCGTTAATGTAGTATGGCGATACATCCAATACTGCATAAGAGACATCATTTATCTCATCATATGCTTGGTTTTTTAATAATGCAGCACTACTTGCATGGCTCAAGTTATGAGATGTGCACCTTAAATCATTACTGTTTTATGTCATATCTGTTAATAAATAATTTGTTGTTTGGCTAGTCTTGTTGATTAGAAAAAAACGGTAGATGTAAAAAGCACTTCTGAGGCCGCATTCGACATATGAAAATATAAATCGGGGTATGAATGATAGTACCACCAAAAATAATAGGTTTTAAGAATCGTTCATGACCTGCAATTCATAGTAAAATAGAACTACAATCCATAACCAATGTACTTTGACGGCGTTTTGTCCTTTTGAAATTATAAACATATTAATCATTTTAAATACATTATTTTTTCATGTGAACAGAGCCTGTGGGGCCATTACAATTTTCAAATAATAACCAGCCATAGAATTAAAGGCCTGATACCCAAGAGTCAACATACACATCATTTGATACATTGAGAAAAGAGATTATAACTAAATAGATCTCTTTGGTTTAATTCTGTTTAAATTTGGATTCTTAATTAAGTTCTTTAGTTATCAATCAAAGCAGGAACACATATTTATAAATTATGCACAATAGAAAAATATTAAAAATTATTTAATAAAAAACACACATAACATTATTTTACATATTTATAGTATAATAACACATAACCTCTTGTGGAAATTCAAAAGCCATCTATTATTGCATTAATCGTAGTAATCTCGACTATAGCATCATTGCTATTAGTATCAGGGCATCAACCTCATCATTAACTTTTGCTAGTAACCATATCAATGACGGTGCAAACAAGGCATTTGCCCAAAAGGGTAACGATAACATCATAAGACCACAAAACACACCAATACAATTTCCAAGCAATCTAGGACAAAGTCAAACAACATCGCCACAGCAGGCTCAGGGGCAAGGGCAAGGGCAAACAATATTGCCACAGCAAGCAACAACATCGCCAC
>JADDOW010000048.1:8483-9870 GCA_016782225.1 Nitrososphaeraceae archaeon | reverse complement strand
GCTAAAACATATCAAAAAAGTATGATTTACCCATCTTGATAAAAAACCTCAAGGAACAAAACAAAATACCTATATTCCATAACTATTCTGTCTAACGGATTTTATAGTATTTGTTTTTGATTTCATCTAACTCCATTTCATAATACTTTTTTGATTCCATTAGGGTGTCTATGTCGTATTCTAATTGCACTTTCTCTTTCTTTAGGTTACTTATGTTCTGTGCCAATTCAACTGCATGGTTCAAATCCTCCGACTTGACGTTGTTTCCGTCTAGAAAATCAAACAGTTTCAGGTATGCTGCTAAATTCTTCCTGTTTTCCGTTAGCACACGAGAGGCCATCCCCATGTTCCGTAATATCAGATAGTCAGAATGGATTTTCAGCACTTGGTCCGTAGGTATGTCAAGCCCAATGGCCACCTCTACAACGGACTTGCCCTCCAAAACAGCTTGAAGGCCTGTGATGGGATGGACAATGTCTTTTTCTTTTGGTCCTCCTGACGCTCATCACTAGCGTCCCCGGTTAACTTCATTCTTGTCTTCTTGATGTAGGAAAACGAAACCCGGGCTATCTTTGCAATCTCCCTTGTTGTATGATTTTTTTCCAACAAGTCAATAACCAAAGCCTCTTTGTCTTTTGCTGATAGTGCCGTCAACAACCGATATAGATACAGAGTTGATTTATAAAGAAATGAGTTCTGCTATCCCTGTTACTACGTTTTTTAATTGCTACACATGTTGTTTTTTTATGTTGTTTTTGATGGAGAACAACATATTATTCAAAAATAAATAACTCAGTTTTTGCTAAATTTTTTCCTGAATATTGTTGCGATTATGGATGTTCCAATAAACGTGGCTGTCCAATACAGCCACAGACTTTCCACCATTCCACCTGATAACAAAGCAGGGGCTAATGAACGAGTAGGGTTCATTGACGCTCCTGATATAAATGCCAAAAAGAATATGTCCAAGCCAACAATCCCGCCAATAGCGATTCCGCCAAAATCTCTTAGGCTTTTTTTATGCACCACAACCAAGATTACGGCCATAAGCAGAACAGAAGCCATGATTTGGATTTACTGTTTTTACTGTATTGGTTTCACAATTGATGGATATTGTATGCCATTTTTGGGATTACACTAGATCCTAATAAATGATTTTGCACAAACTAAAATAATATGTATATTTACAGCAATAAGGGAAATAATGAAGCCTTGGTAAATGTTTCAAAGAGTGCCAATGCTTTATTACTTTTCTCTCAAAAACAATTACAGTTGTTTTTGACCGTTGCAATGCTCTCTTTATCTTTTGTTGTATTGGCCGAATTTACCGAGATGGGTAAAAACGTTGCCTTTGCACAAGGGGAGCAAAACCAATCCGCTATGATTA
>JADDOW010000048.1:0-8391 GCA_016782225.1 Nitrososphaeraceae archaeon | reverse complement strand
GGTCCCCAAGTCATTGGCCATAATGGCACCATCCTCAACAAATTTTTGGTGGCAAATTCTATAATTGAGGTGACGCCTGCACCAGCCAATATGTCTATGATGGGTAACGCAACATCACCAATGGTGGTTGTAATGGGGGAATTTGCATTACTACAACCAGAACTCAAACCCATGCTTTTGGCCATCTCCAAAGCCAATTGGAATGTAACTGCAGTACATAACCATCCGATTCTTGAAACTCCGCCTATGATATTTGTGCACTGGGATGCGTTAGGGGACTTGAATACCCTTACTGGCCAAATAAAACAGGTAGTGGCCCAAAACGAAATGATGCAGCAACAGTACCAAACACAGTGAAACAATACGGAAGCATCTGGTAACCCATTATCTTGAATTGGCGAACAAATAGGGAGTGCCATTGGTATAGGCAAATAGCAAACAACTGACGGACGGTAAAACCTTGTTTACCGCATTTTTTCTTTTTACTTGAAACGATCCTCTTAGGATGATTTGATGAATTTCTATCATATTGGCGGTATTTCAAATTTTGTCTTTGATAAATACTTGTTCTGGAATTGTAAGAATGAATTAAAATTGAACCTACAGCACCGCTATTATTCCTATATTCATTATTTTATTATTCTTATTTTAATACGAAATTGTGTGACCTTTTCTAATTTGATGCCAGTAAAAAGATTCATCTACTTTAATAATGAATCAGAAGAATTTGGCAGGATTAACTTAGCAAACTCAGATATTTGAGATTTGTATTGTAGTATGTAACTCAAATATTGCCTGCAAAAAGGAACGAGCCGATTGTAACAGCAATCAGTTCAAGGATAAGGAACACGCCATGACCAATATTTGTTATTCATTCACCTTTTTTTACTAATTATTATCCACTTTGAAATTATAAAAAGATAGCATCCAATATAGTTGAAGTAACCACACAACAAATAACAAGATAACAAATACACAATTTTTGAATTTAGTATCACCATCAAAGATAATGTAATCGGCTTTAATGGACTATTGTCGTCACCGAGCACATCGGGCACGTAAGTCACATGGGGGTTTCAAATAATTCGCTATGCATAATAAGTGAAGGAGCAATATTGCCCGAAGATAATTATGACGGATTGAGTTTTATCAAATACCTTTGAATATTCACTACTCCAATATCTTTCAATTCTTAAAGACTGCCTACCATGGTGTCTTAAAATGTTTACAACAACATTAAAAACATCACTCAAAGTAGTGTGAACCAGCTATCATCCATTATGATTGCAGGCAATCTTTTATGCTGATTCCCTCTTGTGCTACAAAAGATTATTGCTCGTGTTGCAAATCAAAATGAAAACTTCTTGATCCATATAATACATATTCACACATAATCAAACATCTCAGAGGATGTGTATTTGATTGCCTTTTGCCAAAGGTGTACTTGCCATTCTGCATTATACCTATACAAAATATTAGAACAATGTATCATCAATAAATAATAAATAATAGGATGACCTAAAATTTATATGACCCAAAATACCTCACCTGAAACTAATTCCAAACTTGTGGAGTACTTTAATGAATGCCTATCTGTTGAGAACGCAGCAATAGACAGATTACAGACAAGGATAGACGAGTGCCCGCTGCAAGAAGGAAAACAGAGATTGCAGCAGCACTTTGAAGAGACCAGAGGACACCAAAATAGGCTTCAGGAGATAATATCAAAATATGGCGGCAGCCCCACAGACGCCAAAGCTCACCTAGCTACACCAAAACCTCCAGCGACTCAACTTATGAAAAAGGCATTGGTAGACACTGTAAAGTCTGTCAAAGGCGATACCGACAATCCACTCCCAGAGGAAATGGAGTTGATAAGGACCAAAGAAGATGCAATACTGGAGCATGCAGAAATAGTATCCTATCAGATGCTCACACAATTAGCTGAAAGAGCTGGCGCACAAGATGCAATACCCTTGCTCAAACAAAATTTGCAGGAGGAGGAATCCATGGCCAAATGGATTATGGATAACACACCTTTAATGCTTGACCAGCTGTGGCCAAAGATTCAGTCTGCTGTTACCTCGACTGCCAACAAGTAAATTCGTTCCTTTTTATCATCAAAATCCTTTTATTTATTTTTATGAAAACGTTTGCCGACATTAATGCAAGTTGTTATATAGCCCTTAACTTGATATTTACCTCTTTACAAGCATGTACATGGCATCCATTCTTTAGGAATCTACAATCTTGCTGCTACCATGTCCTTCATCTGTTGAAACTAGATGTTCTATGTTGTTGGTAGACCTTCAATAAATCCCCATACCGCAAAAACATATTCCTTTTTGATGTGCTCATTGCAAGGATTCTCGCTCTTTTAATTCAACGGCAACTATTCATAATCATATATATGCGGAGACAAAATTAATTTTATATTAATCAACTATAACTTTATTGAAATAAAATTCATATCTTTAAAGTAACAACCGGTAAGACTTTTGACATCAGAAGATCTCCAAGAACAGGTAACTTGCTCCGGTTAAGAACAGAACATTAGATATCATAGATGTAATATATTTAAAAATTCATATTATTCGAGTAATGTGCTATGAAAATTATCCCATGGTTTCAAGTATAAGATAGTCGATATTATTATGGTAAGAGAACTGATTCCCAAATGTGTTAAGATGTAGTAGACGTGCTATGTCTGTTTCTACATTCTGCAATTCCCTCTGCGGTTAGTCTAAAACCATTATTCTCCGAAATATCCACAAGGTTTGAGTCCCGGAATAATTCTATCATATTTTCGTCAAGATTATTGGGAAATACTGCGCCAAACCTATCTCTGAGGTCTTCCATTGTTACAATAGCATTGCCTTCGTTATACCTTTGGCATACATGAGCTAAAACTAACGCTTGAATCCTATTACGTAATTCTCCATCACTTTCTGTATTTGATACTCTTGACACATATGTTGGATAAGATCATAGTTTAAATGTATCCACCTTAATCATCAAATATTTTTTTATATCAAGGTAAAAAAGCATAAATACATTATCAAAACTGAAAGACAAGAATGAACAAGAAGCAACTCCGGGATTACAGTACGGGATGGCAATTTTTGGGCAATCTTTGGAGTCTATCCTTACGCCATTTGTTAACATTATTACTTTTGGAATAGATGTTGCGGCTGGCTTAATCATCGAAATATCTGCCCTTTTTGGATTGGTTTCATTCTTAAGGGTACTTACCAAGTCACCCAAAGAGCAAACACAGGACAAGGAAACCATAAGGCTGCGCCTGGCAAGGGGTATGCTGCTTGCACTTGACCTTGAGGTTGGAAGTGACATTCTGAAAACAGTGTTGGTTCCATCCCTAAATGAGTTGTCAATACTTGCCGTGTTGGTGGGCATTAGGATAGTTTTAAGCTGGTCCCTGTCAAAAGAAATAGATAAGCACAACACTGACCTGAAAAACTCCGGTAGATTGTAATAACACCATAATGCACTCAATCTATTGCCATAGGATTTAGACAATACTAGACAATTACAGGAGATTAAGAGACCATGTTCGCTGACAGTTTTTTTTATGCTGGGAATGCCATCATCATTTCCCTAATAACAATAACCATTGACCAGTTCGCTGTCTTGATAATTGGTGTCTCTGCCCTCCAGGCAATGGCCCCATTGATAACGTCTGTTGTAATAGGCCCCATAAATCGAAACAATGATGCACCAATAAAGGGTTTCATCAACAGTCTGCTTTTGGCATTGGAGTTGGAGTCCGCCAATGCTATTTTAAAAATGGGCATGTTCTGCTAAAATGATGGAAAGCACTGCGGCAAAAGCCGCAAGAACAGTCCTATGGATAATTTCAAGACTTAGCAAAACATATACAGCAACCATAACCAAAGTGATAGAAGCAAGAATAGAAGCAACGTTTTTACCAAACATCAAGGATGGAACTGTAAAAAGGATAATAGCATAGATTGCTATCAAAATGAGGCCAACAGCATATTTTTTATGCAAATTTAATATCTTCTATGAAAAACAACTATTCATAAATATGTATATAGAGGCGGAAATCAAACCATTCTAATTCCCATATGCATTCTACTATTCCATAATCTGAAAACAAAATGAAAAAGGTAGCAGATAATAATAAAGGGAAATAGGAACAATTGTAAACCATAATACATATGGACTGCTAAATCCAATGGCAATTATTTCCCGCAAAACCATATATTCTTCTACATAGACATTGAATCATTGAAAGATAGTGACAATAATTATGATAAAATCAAGCACCTTGTAGAAGTTAATGATGACATATTAGCTGTTTTTATTGTGGAGTCGTCACAAATTAGGGACCTATACATTGCAAAGAATGCAAATATAGATAGAACATATATCACTTCTATTTTTGAGTCTATAGGTTTTGGTGAAAATGATAAAATTATCCAAGAAGAAAAAGGAACACTTTATGACAACAAACTCCTAGGCAAATTAAAATGGGATGTATCAGAATATGAGAATGTAAGAGTGTTAAAAATAGTTGAAAAAGACAAGATTGTCGTGGTTCTTGTAAACAGCAATACCCAACTTCAGCACACCATAGACAACATATTGGGATACTATTACGATACGGACGAAATACCTAAAAGTTTGTTTTGATGGCTGAAGATATAACCATATTCATTTAGCTTTTCCATAAACACCCATATATTGGAGGCTAATTTCAATAGCTAAAAAGCATATGTTATATTATCATAAAGAAAATAATATCGTGTTTAATAGGCAATGGCAGCAGAATCTGTATTTATCCATGTAATAATTTCACTTTCGATTTTACTGTTTAGCGCCAAATTGTTTGCCGAAATTTTCCAAAGATTAAAGATGCCTGTTGTGTTGGGGGAACTTTTGGCAGGAATAATAGTAGGACCTTATGCTCTGGGTGGACTACCACTGTTTGATGGTAGACCACTAGTAGTATTGGATGAGACTGTCAAACACATAGGAGAATTATCTGCCATTGTGATTTTGTTTGTTGCTGGATTGGAAATAACCCCGAGGGAATTTCTTAGGGGAGGTGCAGCTTCGTTTACCGTAGGGGCATTGGGCGTAATTGTGCCATTTTTTGTGGGGCTTATCGTATTCTCCGTATATGGTCTTAGCGCGTTTGAAACCCTTTTGATTGCCACTGCCCTGACTGCAACGAGCATAGCAATATCCATTCAGGTATTAACCGAATTAGGAAAGATGCAATCAAAAGAGGCGAGGCTCATTTTAGGAGCTGCAATAGTTGACGACATTCTTGCGATTGCTGTATTGTCTGTAGTGGTTACTATGGTTGAGTCTGGAAACCTGACTCCCGATATCGTGGAAATTACCTTTCTGATTTTAAAAATATTGGGGCTGTTTGCGGTGTTATTGATAGGTGCGATTTTCCTGGTTCCAAGGATACTGCACCGAGAAACATTGTGGAAATCTCAGGGAAGCATAGAGGGAATCACAACCGCGATTTTCTTTGGAACAGCTGGAATAGCAGCTTATATTGGATTGTCTCCAATAGTGGGAGCATTTGCAGTGGGAATGGCTGTGGCTAGCACTAAACTGATTAAGCAAATTGAAGAATATGTCCATAGGCTGCAGTTCATCTTTGCCCCTCTTTTCTTTGCAATCATAGGCGCTCAAGTAGATTTGCGAGGTATTAATCTCAATGTATTGGTTATTGCAGGGATAATTGTTGCAATAGCCATATCCACAAAACTCATTGGTTGCGGCTTGCCTTCGTGGTTATTCCTTAAAGACAAGGCCAAATCAATGAGGGTTGGAATAGGGATGATATCAAGAGGAGAAGTTGGTTTGATTGTGGCTGGAGTAGGCGTTACAACAGGAGCATTATCCACCGACATTTATACTGCAATAATTATTATGGTGGCAGTGACTACGATAATAACACCAATATGGCTTAAGAAAGTATATCAAAAAGAGATGCCTACAACATCGTCTTCAATATCAAAATGAAATATATGATTCTTTCCAAAGCCATGGAATTGACTTGACAGAACCTCAGGCACAGTTAGGTCTTAGTGATGATGGCGAAGGAGTCGCAGGAGAAGCCGGCAATAACAACAAGAGCATCAGAAGCAATGGCAATTCAGAAAGTCTTAGATAAAAGTAAGAAAAGAGCTCAATACCATCGTCGTTATGAAGAGGTGTATGACAAAATAGTAGAGAAATATAAAAATGTTTCGACAAGTATTTTGCTATTTATAGACAAAAGAAGTCATAAAAAAACTGTAATTTGCCTCAACCTATGGTTGTCTTGGACACTATACAATTATTGTATTGTTATTTTCGCAATTTCTGGTGTATTTGCAGGAGTGTTTACACCATATGTCCTTTTAAAGACATCATCACCATAAACCACCTCTGCGGTAAAGCCCTTGCCTATAGGAATGAACATAGCCCCGAATTCAAAATCATGGGTTACAGTTTGATTTGATGGAAACTGGACATTGTTAATCACCTTGGATTGGTTGGTTCCATCAATAGCCACATGAATAGTTCCCACGAAACTTACTTTTGCATTGTTTGTGACATTTACAGTAACCTTGAACAATTGGTTATTTTCATCTTTTGGCATGCTTTGTGCGAAAGTCTCGCCGATGTTTGGTAAATACATAAGGAAGACAATTGTAAGCAACAACGTATAGGCAAAAACCGGGAAGATTCTATTACATGAGCAACCCGGCTCGTATTGTATTGATTGTATCAGGTTGTTACCAAAACCGTAACATTGAACCATGTTATTTATACAGAAGATAATTTTATAAATTTTTTAATAAATAATACTATCCATTTCTTTTGCCCTGTGTCAGTCAGTCTTCCCCAAAGCAGCAGCAGGGTGCCAAAGGCAATCACATGCGCATGGAAATCCACTGCAAATCCGTTGTGTTATCCCAAAATACCCCTGATAGAGGCAGTGTCGTAGTATAATTGATGTATCTTTAAAATTTTCTTTTAGATTTATTTTCATACAATATATATAATATTTGAACTGAAGATTACAGGCATAAATGGACTACATCCGAATCCGCCCATATAAAAATTGTAGGTTATAATATTTTTATTGCAATTTTTGAATGGTCATGGATAATGGACAACATGTTTTGATTCAGAGCATACATTGTGGTGTTGCCAGCCATATTGGATACCATATACAGTTTTTCATTTACTGTATACAATTTTTGGTCAATATTATAATGAAGATTACAGATGTTGCAATGGATTTGTAGCAGACAGATAAGTAAAATTAGCCCAGTATAGTCAAGGGTATTTGTATAATTGGTTCTCACGGTGTGGTTTTGGCCGCGCTTTACAGTCTTTGTTTGTCTATTGTCGCAATCACAGGTATGGCAATCTTCATTAAAAAATATAAATAAACTTCGTTTCCAAAGATGGAACATATCTAAAAAATGCAGATATACAATATAGCATTTCCAACTTTCAAAGCCATAACCGAAAGCATCAAAATTCAAGTCATCAGTGTTCCTGGTGACATAGGCTTTACTGCAGACATGGCATGAGACGATGAGGAACTTTGGACAATAGCATAAAATACTTTAAAATAGCATTCATGCATGGAGTTAAAATATTAATACTTGTTATCATCCAATTCAATAGTTCTGGTTTATCAAAATCCTTAAATTTAACAATACCTTCTAAAATAATAGAACCTCTTTTAGAGAACCGATATCGGCGTTAGCCCCCTTGGGCCCATGACAAATTTGACTAAAAGATAGGGTTCTATTCCTTGAGGTATTTTTACGGATCTAAGACCTTTTTCTTGGAATCTACTGCTTGTTGAAAATTTTACATAATATAATTACAATTATCGTTAAAAATAGTCATTATTACCATTTGTTTTCGTGCTCTATTCTTACTCTTATTCTTTTAAGCGATGTTTAGAAATATATAAAACAAAATAACCTAATGTCGCCTTCTATTTTGATAATCACATAATAGCAAAATCCGGTATAACAATAGACATGTGCCTAAAGAGCTATTGACCTCGTTTGTCTTTATGAAGCCATATGAAACCGATTTATTTCTGCAGTTTATAGTGGCAATTAAAGCTGGAGTAAATCTTTGATAATTAATAAACAGTTGATTAAAAAGCATAATAAGTCCACAAAATTTGAAGCTGAATTCTTTATTTTTGATTGATGTTATGAGTAACTACCACCTAAAATTCTGGTTATATCGACAATTACAACTAAATCTAAACTATAAATGAAAGATTGATATAAATGTGCTTATGGTATTTCTGAAATAATTTATTAAGAGGATCCAATAACTGTATAAAAGAACGATCAGATTCAAACC
>JADDOW010000006.1:1212-71329 GCA_016782225.1 Nitrososphaeraceae archaeon | reverse complement strand
CTAAATTAAATATGGGGCCTACTAATCATACCTATAGTCATTTCGACCATGACCTGTCTTACAAATAAAGAAGAGGTTTGTGGATTGGGACTCATTGGGTGTTTAGCAATAAAATCCTTTTTAAAGTGATTTTGTTATTTTTTCTATATTGTCAAACGCCGACCAATCGGAACCATGCCCTCAGCGCCATCCCAATCATCGTTTTTGGAAATTCCAGCCTCAATGATGGAAAAGATGCTGGACAGAACAAATGAGGTTGGAGCAATAATCAATGACTCCATCAATGGCATAAGAAAAAACAGGGACAGGTTTAGGGAAGAGCTAAAGGATTCAATCAATTTCCATGACGATGATAATGACTCTGCCAGCAAAATGTTAATTTATCTATCCAAATGCTCAGTTGATGCAAAAATGGGCACTAGATGTTAAGGTCTACTCTTGCCTGCTCCTCGTCCTCATCCCAAATCCATAACCTATGACTTGGTGGAACTTTATAAAAATCAAATTTTCCTACAAAGATAAGGTCTCGGAGATCAACACAAACTCTTTCAAATGCTTTCTTTACTCCTTCTCTAGGACTTGTAGCTTCGAAGAGTTTAATGCACATTCTATACTCATATCCTAATAGGAGGTTTTCACCATATTTGTTCCAAGCACCATTTTTGTTTTTCCAAGCCTCATCTGCTGCGTTGATTGTTGGATTCATATCGTGGTTGCTTGGAAGGGAAGGATAAATAGGGAAGAAAGCAGCCCAGCCATTGGATATCATATCCAGGTTTAGTGTATTTCTTCGTGGGTCACCTATGGGAGGTAATGGATCTTCATGTGAATTAGCATACCAAGGTGAAACATATGCTAGCAATCTCCCAAAAATATCTATCAAATCGCCAGTGGGAATTACAGCAATTTTCCGGCGTTCTCCATTAGGAAGAGTCAATCTATATGACAACATCCTTTCAAATATCTCTATGGCGTCCATACCAGCGTCTATGTGTCTTTTTGCTGCATCATTGGTTATTTTATTACTAAGGTATTCTCTTAGACCTTGTGGAATATCATTATAAAACCCATTGTCAAGTCTCTCTTTGCATTTGTTCAACTTGGGTTGGCTAATCTCATGTTTTCCCGCATAATCTGATTTCTCGGGGGGTATCACAGGATACCAGTCTAAGAGGTTGTTCTATTACTATAGTATCTGCATCACTACCTCTGGAAAGTTTTTGTGCCCTCGGAGCGGAGTATTTCTCTTATATGGGAAATTGATTGTAATTGCCAAGTATTGTAAAAATAATACAAAAATATTTAAGTATTTTGCCATGTGGATATTAATTTATTGGGTGGTATCAATATTAGAGACAACATATTATCCCAATGCAAGCGACCAAAACCAATTCGTGAGGATACAGAACCTAAACATGGGGATGAGATAACGATAGTGGTAGAAGATGACAAAGTCTACATTAAAAAAACACAATCTAATAAAAATTAATTTTCCAGCCCTTTGGTATAATTCTTGTATGCAAATCTCTAGAAATAATATTCCTATTTACTATTAAAATTGCAACCGGAGAATGAGAATTTTCTTCTTTTTCATATTGCAATAGAACCTGCTTGAGATGTTAAGCATTGAAAACAGCCGTGTTAACAAAAATTTTGGGATGTTTACAAATTTTCCGCTTTTCATTATCGTCGGTTTTTTTCATGTTAGCGAATCTGTTAACCATTTCATATTACAATGGATCTAAGCTCCCTGTTTTTTGTTAACAATTTGGTTTTCCAAACCTAAAACCTGACGAAACCTTCCAAAATGATGTCGATGGACTGAGCGGGATTAAATTCCTTGTGGTAAAGGGGTTCAATGTTTTCAAATCATTAACAATGTTATTGGTTCATATGGTGTAACAGGTTCTTCGAATTTATAATGCGCTTTATCGACATAGGTATATCATCAATTAACTATTAGATTGCGAATGTGATGGATGAGATGTATGTGAGAATGAATGGGTTGAGGCAATTTCTTGCAATTATATATTGTTGTAATTTGTCTTTTTTCATGATGTATTATCTTTCTAGATTAACACCTACATCATTGTCTATCATATATTCTGCAAGCTTCTTGCCGTCAATAAGAATTATTTTTGAGGAGGTGCAGACAACACTAAATCTGATACACAATATTTGTTATCAAAGATATTGATAAGGATTAGACCGTGATTTGACGCTACTTAATATTAATAACAATTCGGTGGAACATGAGTTAAAAACCCAAACGAAACCATTAAAATCTAAATGCATCATTGTTTGTGAACAGGTTTATCCCTATTGCAAGGAATAACCCCACCAGAAAACGAGACAACACTGCACATTCACAGTAAGGAGGGAGAGGCTTTCTTTATCCGGGGGGCAGTTTCCTATTTCAGTACGGAAACAAGATGATTTCAATCAACCCTGGTGATTATATGCATCTTAAAAGGGGAATCCCCCATAAGTTCAAAAATATTGGCGACACTCCAGGAAAACTAATTGTTATACTATCCCCTCCGGGATTGGAAAAGTTATTTGAAAAAGGGACTCTAGTTGAAGATGTCTCTTCTTTTGACTTTAAAAGCACACGCAATAATTCCAAATCTCTCGGTCCCTCTGACCGTTCAAAAACTTTGGGAGAATATGGCATAACTGAAGTCAACGGATAAAGAAATCTTATGGCAGGTTTTGTAATTGACGCTGTAGGTGGAACACATTGGCTTGTACGGATGTTGAAAATGGTAATAGAGAAACACTCTCTGCCATTAGTTGCTTACTATGGATATGCGGAAGGGGAATGTCCACCAAGAGATGAAAACCACGCAATAACCGTTAACTCTGAAGGATGGGAGTGAACAGCAAAGATACAACAGCACCTATATCAGTGGACGCGCTTATATTTTAATAACAACACTAATGATGATCATGACAATATAAGACTTACTTGTGACCGGATCCCAGATGAATTCAAAGGAATCACGCCAATTCAATCTATGTGTGGTGCAGATGTTATTGGAGAAAAGTGACCCCGCCCGCTGGATTAGGTTACTTTATAGGAGGTAATGCAACTGCAGTGATTGATACTTCATCTTCTCATGGGGTACTTAGAGCATTGATGTTGGGAATGATGGCCTCGCATGCAATTTTTAGGGTTGTTCATGACAGAATTCCAAATACTTATGCGATCAGAGTGTATAATGATTGGATATCAAAGGGATTCTAATGATGTTGATATACTAAAGGATCTTTATAGACTCCATTCTACTCATATGACATTCAAATGAATCAGCCGTATTATGTCTTTTATGTTTAAATATTTTGAATCTCCGCGAATACTTGACAAATCTTTTATATGACTTCTTTATGATGGGGTTTTTTTCCATGAAATGTATTGTTCTGGCACAAACGGGCATACAGAGAAAAAGACATTAATCCTGAACCGCCCGGTTATTGCATGCTCTTTTTAATGGTATTCAAGTTCCATACGTTACGCGTTTCATAAAACTATTTGTCAGATTACTCAAAAGCGATGTAAATAATAATATGATGTCTTATCTTTAAAAGATTAATTTGTTTTGCCAAACTTTGATAATGTGAACTTTTTTAGAATTTCAATATAATGATGAATTCTTGAAGACCTGCGGTTATTGCTATGCATTATTTGTATTTTCAAATACTTTGGCCTGATTGATTGTGGTATTGTTTATGCAATTAATCAAGGGTTTTAATGCTGTAATGATGAATAGTCTCTGTCTCAAACTTTGAGATGTTAATTTCTAGCAGGTTGAAGATAGACTTCTTATTATATGACATTTTATAATAAATATAAAACTAAGAATTGTATTAGATTACATAGACAATTGTTAGAATCAGAAATTCCTTTTCCCAAAAAGAAATGTGAGAGCCAATGTTACTATAAATAAATACAAAAAGCAGATGCAATGGGAGACAGAATAAAGTTTGAGAATCATTGACAGTAAGATAATTTAACATGACTTCTTCAAATCCATAATCTTTAACCCATGGTATATGAAAGTTGTTACCAATCTCTTTTTTCTTTTGATCAAGCAATTGGTTATGTGGTGTTAATAGACTAACAATAAATTGATAGTTACTTCCGTGTTTCAATATTTCTGATGATTGAGATTTAATATCTTCCTCGGATTGTTGTTCTTCAAATTTCCTATTTGACTGATAATTCGTTTTTAATATCCTCTAGTATTGAAAACTTTCCTCCTGGATCATGTATGCTATCATAAATCAGAGTACGTGTGCATTCTTTTGGCGAAGGAAAAAGATTGGAATCTGCAGATGTCATTGAGCCACCAATAATTAGCGATTGTGTTGATGTTGCAGCAGCTGTTGGTTTAGTAGGATCTATATTTGGAATAGGTGTTTCATCAAAATTGGCAATAGTTTTTCCAGGTCCTCCGCTAAAATTGTTGATCTTTACATTATAGAAAAAGTTATTCCAATGTTTTATGTTCGCAATAGCATAACATAGATTCATAATTATCCGCATTAATGCCTAATTCCGATATTATTGCGTTCTATTCATGTGGGCTTTTGGATAAAAGCGATAATGCCTTTATTGAAGCTATATCCAATATAGAAGGCTGATCATCTAACCATTTAGTGCTGAAAATATCAATCAAATCTTCAACCGGGGGTATATTTACTTTAACTCTTTCAATTTTTGTGCCATCTTTAATTACCTCTACCATACCAACTTTCTCCAAATAAACCAACATATCTGATTTAACTAAACGGGGTAAAATTTTCATGGATATTGATATTGCATCCAGTTGTTTTTCAGTTATAGATATAGCATTTCTTAGGGTAATGGAAAATCGGGCTAGATCTCCTATATAACGGGTAATTTCTAAATCCAGAGTATGTAAACCAATATCCGTATTAACTAAGGATTTACTAATTTCAACTGATTTAGATACAATTTCAATAGGGTCTGGAATATCCATTTAAATAAATTATCTTGCTAATTAATTTGATAAACCTGTTTTAAGAAAAATGATGTAAATTGTACTTCTTTATATTTTAAAGGTGTTGCCAAAGCAATGTCCTATATACACAATGTAAAGAGAAACCATGTTGCGATCTGGAAATGGATTCAGAAACATAATTCACAAAGGATATTCTCAAGAAGAAAAAAGATATGCGAGTTTATAGTTGATGAAACTGTGTTAAAGGTTGATTCGGATTAATCTTGCTTTGGGTTCCAATTGAACCAGAAAACAAGAATATTCTCGTACTGTCTATCTCCAAGGAAAGAAACATGTTTGTGATGAGGGGTTCATTTCAGATTTAATCCATATTCACAGAAAGCATCCAGTTTCTACAGACAGTGACACATGGTATCCTCAAGATTGCAGATATCTATAGTTAAGACACCATATGCATTCTTCTTTTGAAAAAAGCGTGATAGAAAGAACAATGCATTACATCAAGGATAGGACAAAAGGATTTGATTATGACTATTTTCCTTGTCGAAAAGTAAAATGCAAACTAAAGCACGTAAAGAATTGGTTGAATCTATTTGTATGTCGACACAATAAGATATTGTGACTTAAGTTAACAGAGCCTGATTATGTGCGATTATACAATTAGCTCAGGACGACTATTGGATGATATATGAGAAGGTGGACAAAAGAAAATTTGATAGTTGTTGAAATTTTGTAAATCCAAACTTTGGTGCGAACTAAATTATTTTATATTATATCCAATATAAAAATAGATTTGATTTGTTTCTATCTTTACCATGATACTATCGTTTCCAAATTAATATAAAAAAACTGTATTACCGAATATGAGATGTTTATTGGATTAAAATCTACAATCCTGTTTGATTTAAATTGAATCCAAAATTTTTCCATGTTTCCAAATATTTATCTGCTAGTTTTTCTGGATCATGAAGAATGTAATACCTGGCGCTTACCGATTTAAATCGTCCAGCCAAAACCTCTACCTCGTCAATATTTAACATATCTTTAAACCGTATTACGTTAAAGTGGATTTTCCTCATCCCTATGTAAGGAGTTCACAATAGATAAGGAACTGAGATTGGTATAATCGAAAGAATGGGATGTGGAGTCATAATCTAAATTTTCCTTTTATTGATTGGTATTAACTTGGGTGTAAACTCCAATATTTTCTATATCCTCATTATTAGTATTATGACATATTACTATAATTGGAGATAGATCATCTATAAAAATTGTCCTTTAAATATTTGCACACGGTCATTTTCACTGTCTGCTATATACAAATTACCTGATTTATCAATGCTCATGTCCTCAGCTTTGTAAAACTCTTTAGGATTTATACCCTCGATTCCCATTGATCTTTGGAATTGCCCATTTGCATCAAACTTTTGGATTCTGCTATTCCCGTAGTCTGCCACATACACATTACCATTAGAATCTGTTATAACCCCGTATGGAGAATTAAATTGTCCAGTTCCTTTACCTAGTATACCCCAATGGGTTATATACTGCCCGTTTGCCGTAAACTTTTGCACACGGTTATTTTTAGTATCTGCCACATACACATTATCAAAAGAGTCTATAGTAACATCAGTTGGATAGTTAAATTGGCCTGGCATTGATCCGTATGATCCGAGTAGGGAAATAAACTGCCCATCTGCCGTAAACTTTTGGATTCTACTATTCCCGGAATCTGCCACATACACATTACCAAAAGAGTCTACATCAATTCCTTCTGGGGAATTTACCTGTCCTGGCATTGAGCCATTATGGCCCCACATTGTTATGAAATGCCCATCTGCCGTAAACTTTTGAACCCGATTATTAAATAATTCAGTTACATAGATGTTTCCGGAACCGTCAATTGCAATATCAGAAGGTCCATTTAGCTGTCCTGGCATTGAGCCATTATGGCCCCACATTGTTATGAAATGCCCATCCGCCGTAAACTTTTGAACCCGATCGTTATTCCAATCAGCAACGTAAATATACCCTGTTTCATCAATTACTATGCCTGCGGGATAATCAAACTGTCCGGGATTTTTGCCACTTGATCCAAATACAACGATATTTGAATTATTTGGTTTGGGAAATACTAATATTGAAACAGAAATTATAATTATAGAAATAATTAGTATGAATATCTTGGATTTTTTTGGAATCCGTTTGTTTTCACGGATTCGATCACGGGGAATGGATTTGTCTTTATCACTTGAAGGGTGAAAGTAAAATATTACCGTCAACAAAATACTAGCGACTGCAATAATGACCTGCCACCAGCCTGGATCTATGCCTAATAGTAAATTATCATTTTGTTTATTCTCGATGGCCATATTTGCTGCATACGCATAAGAGAGGCTACTACTACTTTCAGTAAAAAAACTTGTTATAATGGCGGCCTTAAGATAAATCAGAAATATGGAAATTGTGTTTTTTTTAAAAATGCGATCTCCATAACTGTGTAAAAAAATCATTGTATTTTAAACAACTGTCAAGTGCTAATAATTTTTATGCCTATACTTATAGCTTATACTTCAACGATGATGAATGCGTAATATAATCAAAGCAAAAATTATCTCTGCATCAGATATCCGTAAACATATTATGTCAGATTTGAAACCTTTTGACAAAGCGGTTCATCGTTTACAGAACTGATTATCGCATTGATTCTGTGTTAAAGTGATGCGCTTTGTGATTGGCTGGATATGAGCAATATACACAAAAGGTTAGTTATTTGGATATTGTATTGGATCTACACTACAAATTTTTATGTTAACAATTTGGTTTCCCAAACCCAAAACCTGCCGAAACCTTCCAAAATGGTGTCGATGGACTGAGCGCGATTAATTCCTTGTGGTAAAGTGGGTTATTTTGTTTTAATTTTAATGTGCCGTATGCCTTTTCCCCCTTAGCCATAAAGATATGTCAATAGATGTTTTTTTATTTGCAAATCCATTTAAATTTATTAAAATCATTATAAACCTCGAACCTCTTTATCTTTGCTTTGTTACTTGTATAAAATATGTAGAAACCTTTGGTATAGTTTTTGAATTTCATATATCTGTGAGTTATTCGAGTTACTCATTGGTTTGAGTATCTCAATAAATAAACTTGGTAAAAAAAGTAAGCCTGGAATTACCTGAAGTTAGCGCATTTTGTTTCGATTATGTGATTTTAAGGAACATGATATCATTTTTAGAGTTGGTAAAGTCATTTTTGAGCATCTCGGTCAAAATTTGGACATAAAAACAAAGATACTGAAACTAAGTTTGTATAAGAAAATTCTCAGCTATATAAGCCAACTATACTCTATGGTGAATATGAAAAAACCGATTTATGGCTGTTCAAGATGCCAAAAGACACTTCTAAGGAAATGGAACGCAGAAAGACACGGCAGCTCCGTCCATAAGGGATTGTCAACGATTGGTGCTCAATTGGGAAGTGAGGCTAAAACTGCTAATTCATTTAGGAGTCATAACAATCCCACAGTTAGATACTCATCTGTCTCAAAAGCCAAAAAGTCCAATATCAGTGGGTCTCTAAAAAATAAAAGAGTCTGTCAATCCCATTATGGATATTGAGTAAAGGGAGGATGATTATCTTTATGCTAAGCTGGAAAAGGTGATTGTACCATTTGAAAAACTAGAGAAATTGTTTTATGAAAAAATGTATAGAAATGAGCCTCCTGAAAAAATTGACAAAATTCTGACGAACGTGATTATTTTGGCATCAGGCTCGAGTAATCCTGCTAAAGTTGTTCAGGATTATCTTACCTCTTTTACCAGATCGCATTGGACAACCAAAATAATATCCTGTGTGGCAAGGTCTATGGGGGTAGATACCGTTACCGCTTTTGCTTTTTTGAAGAGCGTAGCATTGGATGAAGATAAGCCGATTTATGTGCGGAAACTATCCGGCTATAGAAATTAGCGCGTAAGTAGATCAATTTAGATTTTGAACCTTGATTTCCTGTCAATTCCTTTTCTTTTTTTCATATATGATGATTTGCTGTTAGTTAATAAATATGAAAAAAAACGCATTTTTATTCTTTGAATTATAAAACAGACCTTTTAATTTAGTTCATTGTTATTAAGTGGAATTAAATTGGATTCATTATAAGGAATCTATGAAAATTTTTAAAATATGCATGACTATATTAATATTGTGAACTCTGTATCCATATTTCTTAGCGGATATAGTGGAGATAATCTGCAAATATCAAAAGAAAAAGAAGTGTTAGGTTGGATTCAGAGAAAAAAAGAATTAAAAATTGGAGATTATGTATTCATCTATAACATATCTGAAAAAATTGTTGAATCTGTATTTGAGATTAAATCTGCAAGAGAAGACCATGAATTAATTTGGCTGGATGAGAAGAGCACAGGTGTAGCAAAATACAAAAATAGGTGGGATGTAAGGTTAATTCAGGACAATCTAAACATTAGCATTAGTGACATAATAATGTTAAAGCCCTTTAACGGCTCGACACAAAACTTTAATCTCATAATTAGAAACCCTTTTCCTACCTTGCTAAATGATAAGCTTTCAGAATTGAGAGATTTGTTGTTACTAAAGTCCGGGCTTAATGATATTGTTAAGGTGGAAAATAATAGTACCTTTAGCAAGACCATCGCCACTAACATCAACTATCCAAATTATTTTCTAATTCAGGTAAATGAGCATGGAAGTAGAAATTTAATTGAAAACGGGTTTTATGAACATCATGGTTGGCAAAAAACCCCTAGAGATTTCAGTCATGGTAAAGTACGCCAGGGGGATATTTTATTGGTGTATTTTGCAAGGAACTCAATAAACCATAGGATGTCACTAAAAAAAGTATACAAAGTAAATGAAATATCCGAAGATAGCATTAGATTTGGTGTCCAGGAAATAAGAAACCTGTATGGTATATATTTAAATGAGATTAAGAACGCAATATCCGAGGGGAAACTCAGACGAGAGCCTTTCGAAAAAATATCGCAGCAAGGGTTTAACATAATCCAAATAGAAAAGGAAGACTATGAACAAGTCCTTAAACTAGATGAAAAGCTATCTTTCTCAAAATCAAACAATTCAGAATTCGATATCGAAATCTCTGCAAATGAAATTCATAATCCTATCCATCGAAAATTTGAAAATGACAATAAAATTGTGGAGTTGGAGCAAAATGAAATTGAATCAGGATATAATGAAATTAGCAAAAGACTATGGATTGCCAAGGAAAAGGTAATAGAAATAGTTGTTGCCATTGAAAGCGGAAGACACATTTTGTTATCGGGTCCCGTTGGCACCGGTAAAACCGAGTTGGCTACGCTCATCCCTAAGGTCTTTTGGAAAAAAGTTGGTGGTTATCATGCAGAAGTGTATACTGCTAACGCAGATTGGGGTATCCAGGATGTTATAGGAGGAATTATGCCTTTAATTGAAAATGACAAGATAACTTATGGATTTCACTATGGATGTGCGTTAGAAACTATTAGTAAAAATTGGGAAAAAGGCATAGGTGGTGGCAGTAGGACAAAATTCAATTTCCATGGCGATGAATTTAATGGTGTTTGGTTGGTAATTGATGAATTTAACAGAGCGGATATTGATAAAGCATTTGGGCATTTGTTCACTGCCCTAAGAACCAGGTGGATAAAGATACCTGCCAATAACAAAAATGAGTCCTATGTTGACATAAAAATTCCTAAAGACTTTAGGATCATATGCACACTAAATACATCTGACAAACATTTTTTGTTCAAGCTTTCAGATGCCCTCAAAAGCAGATTTGCTTTTATAGAAATTGATTCGCCTAAAAAACACAATAAGGGTGATGAGGATAAGGAAATATACTATGCAATGAAGAATGCCGCTGAATCTATAGAGATTGAAAACACCAGACTTGAATCACTGGTTTTTCTAGATCATGATGGCAAACGTATAGACGAAGAAAAATCAAACAAAGCATTTTACACTGCCATATATCAGGCCTATCATACATTTCAATTCATACGGTTGTTTAAAAAGCTAGGAATTGCTGTTTTGCAGTTAATTTACCAGCATATGTTAGTTGGAGCTAGAATTACAAACGACATGGATTTGGTGTTGGGCAGTTCCTTGACTTCCACGCTAATACCTCAATTGGAGAACCTTTCCAACATGGAAATGGAGTTCATGGAATATGTCCTCGAAAACAAGATGGTGCAGTTTTTCCAGAAGGGGTACAATACTTCCTACCGACAAAACTATTTACCATTTCTAGGAAAAGTAATTGATCATTTGGAAATAAACCAAGGTAACAGGCTTTACTCAAAATTTGAGAAAGCGCAATTAGACATCAATAGCGAAGAGGGAAAAAGAAGAGATTGGGGTGATTTGCAAACCGCCAGCGATGCTTTTTACAATAAACTACAGCCAATTTCAACCAGTTTCAGATATGCCGTTAGCGACCTAAAGCAATTATCCCTAATCTGATATGAACGAAAAAGATCTCGAGCAGATTATCAAAAACCTTAATGATAAAAATTTAGGTAATATTAAATTGGACAGCATCAAAGCCGATTTTTTTCTCGAACAGCCAGAATACAGTGATTTAAAAAAACTTTTTAAAAACAGCAAATATAATGATTACGGGTGGAAGTGGCATCAACTAGTACGGGTTGTTCTTGAGGATCCTGAAATTAAAAAAAACATGTATGACCGATTGTTGAGTTTAATCTTAAAACATAGAAAATCATTTGAAGATTATTTTGAACTAAAGACCGAAGAGGGGACCTATTGGATACCAAATACTGTTGCGGACATGAACAGGCTGGAGATCCTTTACAACGACTACTTGAAGATGCATAAAGACATAACGAACTACATTCATTTCAATTACATCACAACCCGTCATTCTGGTAACTATGTAAAAGGGAAAATCGATTGGCTTAGGACTATACGCAGTTCATATTCCGAATATCCGTTATCTTTTTCAACCAGTTCAAAAAAGATTAATTTTGTAACGTCTGAGAACATTCTGCTAATATTATGCGCAGAATGGATGTTTAGGGAATCCTTACGATTGCTGCAAATTGAGTTTAAAGAACCATTGACAGATCACAACAGAAACATTCTCCATAAAATTAACGCAAGAATGAAATTTATTCTAAAAGGCTTTCCTTTTGGTGAAGTATTGGATCATTCCAAAAAGTTCTTTGGGTTACCATATGATGATCCCAAAATAAAATCACTGGTACAGGAATCATGGAATAACGTGAAACAAAACATGATCCATAATCCTGGCTATAGAAATCTCCTGGTGTGGATTGAAAGGTTTCGCGAACTAAACATATCAAACATATCGTCTGATGTTCCCACTAGGCATATCCTAGATTCGCTAAAAAATATTGATACTGTGTATGAAGCATGGATATTCTTAGAGTTTGTAGAGTTTTTGTATGAAAGAGGCGTTCTGCTTGATTTTTGCCTGAAGGAGAAAAACTGCACGTTTTTGCATAATGATAATATGATCACGTTCTGGTATGAGAAAGGGTTTGTGCCTTTGGAGCAAGGGGGTGACGGCGAAAACGCATGGATTGCAGTGCACACTCCTGATTTTACTGCGATGCTAGATAAAGAGATTTTAGGGGTCTTTGACGCCAAGAACTATTCCCAATCAAGCATTTCAGATCCTATCAACAAGATGTTGGCATACATGTCAAACTTGGATGCCAGTTTCGGAGCACTCCTTTTTCCTTATCATCCTGAAAATTGGGACGATTTTGGCATAGACAAGAGAAAAAACAAACTTAGGGACTATTATTCCAAGAACTTGATAGATAAAAACACCCTTAATGAGCAAATTAAAAAGTTCTCAAAGGCTAATTGGAATGAATTGCCAGAGGAACTAAAAAAAATTTTTCCTTTTGAAAACCATGTAAAAGAGTTCAAAAACATCCGAGAAGATGAAAACCCCAAATATCACTTAAACCAAACACTGTGTCTTTTAAGGATGTCTCCGATTAGCTCTGATTCTGCAATTCGAATGAAAAGGAACTCCTTGGAACATATGTACAATTCGATTGTATCAAAAATAAATACATAACCAATTGACCATATATGGACTGTATTAATACTATTCTTTTTCCAAAAAAAACATTATTTTGAGATACATTTTTTCTCCTTTGGATCTATATCTATTATATTTTGTGATATATTTAACATCATTTTTTAAAGATTAAAAGGTACATATTCATTTACAGTAATTGATCAATTGCGTATAATCTATCTTAAACTAACAAATTTTAAGGGGTTAAAAAATATTGAATTTTCAAATATACCAAATATAGTAATATTAGCTGGTCCAAATGGTATTGGAAAATCATCTATTTTGGAAGCAATTCTATTTTTAAAAGAATTTATAGCACCTTACCCTCCTTATACTAATAATATTTCACCATTTGTTTCACCTAGATTAAATAAAATCATAAGTTCGGGTGAAGAATATGCTGAGATCCAAATTAAGTTTCAATTGGAAAGTTCAGAAATAAGATACTTAAAAAATTTATTTGGTCCGAATAGACATCATGAAATATTAACAGAATATGATATTACATGCAGAGTATCCAAAGGTGGAGGTTCGTCGCATAATTGTCCAGAGGTTTTAAAAAGCCTCTTTCAAATTCCTAATCGACAAGATGTACCAGATATAGGATTAATTGATTTAGTTGATGCTCATAGAACATTCAGTAATATTGAGTTAACAGGCATAAATATAGACTCAAATACTCTTAACGATATTGCACGAAGGATAATGCCAGGTGGACAGAAATTCAATAATTTTAAACAATTGATTATAAAATTAAGGATACAAGAACTTATTGATAATGATAATAGAAAAAATGATGCTGACAGTCAGTTTGAAAGAAAAGTGTCAAAATTGGACTATATAAGAAAACTTTTTGATCTAATCCCTCCAAAGGAGCTTCTAGATATTGAACTTGACAATTCCCCAATAAAGATAATGATAAAAACTCCTTTGGGAAATATCGATATTGATGAACTAAGTAGTGGAGAAAAGGAAATTCTTTTTGTTTTTTCAGATTTGTTTAGCATACAACCAAATAACTCAATACTTTTATTAGATGAACCGGACTTACATTTAAATGAAAAGATACAGCATAAAATAATAGATCTTTTAAAACAATTAGGGTCAAATAATCAGATCTGGATAAGTACTCATTCAACTGCAATAATCAATAATATCGATATTAATTGTCTTTTCAAAATAAGTCCAAATATTAAAAATAATCAAATATCAAAAGTAATTGATGATGATGATAAAATTGTCCTGATTCAAGATATTGTTGGTTCAAGAAGTATTTTGACTATGGGAGAAAGAATTGTATTTATAGAAGGAGTAGAGAGAAATGATAAATATATCTTAGAAAAATGGTTTGATAAAATAAGCACACAAATCATTTTTGTGAATTCCGATTCCGTTAATGATATCAACAAAATTAATGGTGCCAATCTTGCACTCTTAGATAGTTCCACTAAATATAGTACGTATTTCTTCTGTATTAGAGATAGGGATTTCCTTGACGAATGCGAAATTAATTTAAGCATAAATAAAAATAAAGGGAAAATATACATATGGAACAAATATCACATAGAAAATTATTTGATTAATGGACAAGCAATTTTCAATATCTTTGAAAATTTTTACAATAACCCATTTAAAAATTCAAATGACTGTATGGATAAAATAAAAGAAACGGTTGTCCTAAATAGGGAAATTTTTGTTAATAAATTGATTGATTATGATATTAAAAGAAAATTCAAAGTTACTCGCAATCTGGTCATTAAAGACAATTATGATGAAATAAAAATGAACGATGAAATTAAATGTTTTAAAAAATATTTATTAGACTTGTCCGAAATTTCTATAAATGTTAAAGAAATAATATCACATTACAACAATTATTTTGATGATTTAATAAAAAGTGAGAGATGGGTTGATATTTTACCAGGGAGAACCATATTGAAAATATTTCTCAATAAATATGGAAAAGATCAACTCCGATGGGAATACTTCAGAAATCAATTGATCAAGGAGATAAAGATATTAGGAATACCTGAAGAAGTAGATCTCACTATTAAAAAAATAGAATCTTATAAGCATCATCAAATTCAATAAGTTGTTTTTTCAATTTAATACAATATATTAAATGTTATTTTCTTTTTATCCCTATCGTATTCATCATTCGTTATTTTGATTTATTTTAATATTGTATTGAATAAATCATTGAAATGCATTTAAAAAAGCAATCCATCCATTTAGCAATTTCCTACCCTTTGGTGTGATTGTATATAGGCTCTTGTTCTTTACTTCTATGCTTTTAACGTAGCCTTCTCTTTTCAATCTGTGTTCTAACGCATCCTTGAGAGTAGCTGAAATTTTGTAAATATGGCCTCTGGTACGAACTGCAATTATCTCAGAAATTTGTGTAGTGTTTAGTGGTTCCTCATTTTCATCTAATGCCATCAGAATTATAAAACTGTTAGAGAGTTGAGCTCCTTCAATCATTTCATAATTTTTTGCAATAGAGTTCCAAGTGTTCTGACGGATTGGTTCTATATTTTTAATATGTTTTTTTTTGTTTTCAATTTTTGAATTGGCCTTGCCTTGGGTGTCATTGTCGGCATCAAAGTTATTGGCATCAGACATTTCTTTCTTGAAACCATTTTGTATATATAATTCCTTAAAAGAATTAATGTGTGAAGTTAATTCGATACTTGGACCATGCTTCCACATATTTATTTGTCATTGAGTCAAGCTCGTATATTGCATAGTGCTTGGCATCCACTGTTTTTGCCCTTCCAGCCAGTATGTTTGCCTCAAATGGTTTCATGGTTCTGCACATGACATTGTAATGGGCTTTCCTTAGCCACATGAAGTTTAAGGTTTCATCTTTTGTCTTTATGTAAGAATGAGCTGACCTGATGTGCGCCTTATATGAGAATGACTCAAGATTCCTGAAGGCTTTAAAAAGCTCAGTGGGCACCACGGTAAAATAACATTTCTTGTGTCCCCTGTGCCATTGTACCAATATGATTGAGATTCCGTTAGGCTTTTCCATAACATGCAGTTTTTCGCATACGCAACCCGAAAGGTTGGTGCATATTTGCTTACCGTAAACGTAGATTAGCTCGTCTTCTCTGAGTCCTGAAAACAGGCCAAACTTTACAATAAGTCCTATTTCGCCATTCATATCAAAAACCAGTTTTAGTTTATTCTCAAGGTAATGATCATCCACAATGTAGAGTTTTCCGTGATCTGTGTTACCAACTGAAAGGCTGTGCCTTCTAATGATTTTTTCTACAAGATCTATAACCTGATCGTTGTTATACTTGTAAAGGTAGTACTGACCAAACTTTCTTAGTGCATCCATTATCTTTGACTTTACTCTTGGAGTGAGGCCTCTAATCTCGTCTATTTTTTCTGTAAAGAATGCTTCTCTGAACCTTTTAAAATAACTTATTATGTCTCTGCAAGTGTTGGGGTGAAATTTCCTAACATTGAGGTAATACTTGTGCATGTCGTTTGTATCGGCTCTTTCGTAAAAATCCCTGTTGCTTCCTCCCTCCAACAGGGACTTTAATCCTCCGGTTTGCTGGTTTTGGTATAAATTATCAATTTGTTTGTCTTCTGTAACCACTGGAAACTTGCTCTTGGTAAAATCGCGTACCATTTCATTTAGGCTGCTAAAACCAAATAGTTTGAGCCTTTGATTAAAAATGACCAAATCGTTTTCGTTTAATCTTGCTGTTAAGCTTATCCTGTTGTCTTTAAGCGGCGATTTTCTCACATATTTTGTCTTTTTTTCTGTTGTTGGTGTTGATTGTTGTTTTTGTGTTTGACTATGGGGATTTTGGTTTTCACTAGTTTCAATATCGGGATTAATCTTTTGGGGCAATTATTGTTATAATATAGGCAAACCTTATAAATAAGTTTTAGGTTTAACTGAATAGTAAACCCTAGAAAACTGATGGTTGACCATCAGGAGTTGATGGTTGACTAATTACATTCAATAGTTGACCATCAATTATAATTTCGTGGTTCGATGGTCAACCATATAGTCAACTTTTTTGCTATTTTAAAACCAAAGTTATGTATTTTGATGGTCAACTATTTTAATAAATTAAGCACAATAACTCACGGGCATTTCCTCCGAAAAGTGTTCGATGGACTGAGCGGGATTTGAACCCGCGATTTTTCGATTGCGAATCGAACGTTCGTACCAAGCTGAACCATCAGCCCCTGCTTTCACATATTCTATGTGCATCATCCATAATAATTTATATATTTTAATAATGGGGATAAAACTCTCAAATTCTGCCAAACTTTGCAACAGTGGTTTCCATTCATCTTGTGTGTCTCCATGACGCCTTGTGTACCATTAGGCCTGCATCAGAAAAGCTTTCAGTATAAATCTGCCTGGGAATAAGGGAAAGAACTGATGCGTTTTCTTTTGTTTTTGGCCTCTCCTGCTGAAAGCCAAAATCCTGTGTTTTTTTCCCAATTTTTTGTTGTGGACATTCCCATCGCCTAAAATAATGTTTTTATTTCGCCATGTGTACCTTTGTCTTTGCAAGCAGTAATGATGATAAACTTCTAGCTCTGAGCTGTTTGTTTGTGATTGTTGTTTTGTTTGCTCGGTTGCTCTGTTTAGTTAATGCCATAAATGTTTTGGTTTTTGCAAAACAACAATGTACTTTTTTTGTTTGCTTATGGTGTCTAACGTTCATTGTCGGGAACACAAAAAGCATGACCTTGATTACTTTGCGATTCTGCATTGGATGCTGCTCAAAAGACGGAACCAAAGCCGTAAAAGACGGTGCTATTTGATATGTTGACAGTTGCCTGTGAGTTTCATTGAGTGCGATTGAATTGATTGTTAGGCTATCTCAATTAGTTTTTTGGCGTGCAGATCTTTTGAAAGCCCTAGGTTTATTTTGGCATCAAGTCCCCAAAAATACTCCGAGTATTTTCCCGCATAGCTTCGGTTTACGCTTTCGGGAATCTTTATCTCAAAGGGAAAAGATGGATTGTTGCTGCTGCTGCTAGCCATATCGTTCTCGTAGCTTTTTGTGTTTGACAGTCTCCTTTCCCTCCTCTCCTCCTCTGGTTCGCCGTCTTTTTTTAAATGTGCTTTTTGCACATATCGCTCCATTTGGGTTATTCTTTCGTATCCCTCTGCATATGCGTATTCGATTCCGTTAATGCTAATCTCAACATGGTTTATTTTTTTCCCTGTTATGTCTTTTGTGACTATCACGTTTCCTTTTATTGTTTCACCAGGGGGATAGGGACAAATGCTTTTGCCGTCGCTCTCTTTCGGGATAAACTCAACCTTTGCCTCATTGCTCTCTTTGGTGTAGTCAAATTTGCCCTTGGTGGAAAAGATGATCTTACTGAGATCAATGTTTATTTTTCCTTCCCCTGTCATTGAGGTGCACGATGGCGCCTTGAATTGGCGCTTTGGTATGCCCTCATCATCATCTTGTACTGTGGTCGGTCTTGTGCGCCCGCTGCTGAAACTCTCATGCTCCTTATCTTTGTTGGCAATGAGTTGGTTTTGGTTGTGCTGGGAGTTGGTAACTGCAAACAAAACCTTTTTGTTTTTGTCAAACCAGTTGTCGCGGTCTGCTGTAGCCTTCACATGGTATGAAATTGTAGCGTGTTTTCCCCTGTAAGATGGATGTGCGTCAAGGGGTAGGATAAATTCAAACGGAATTTCTCCTGTTATGCCGCTTTTTATAGAAAATACGCTATCGTTATCTATGGTGTCATTTTTGTATAACCCCTGAAGGGCATCAGACAAATCAATTGAGAAGAATGCATTTAATTCAAACTTTGTCTTGACAGTGGATGATGATGAGGATGATGATGAAGAAGATGATCTTTCAGATACGGAAATTCTGGTGCTTTCTATGCCCTCTGCAATAAGCCGTAAGCTCCTTACCTTGACTTCCTTCTTTGATGAGACAGTAAGGTAACCTTTCACCTTTTGACCTGCTTTGTATTTGTCTTTGTCTAGTATTATGTCAAACTCGATGCCGCCTCGCTTGAGTATTTTGTCAAATATCATTGCTAGCCCAAATACGATACAATGGCAAATGATTTAAATTCCATTTGCAGTCCACTTCACCCTAAACCTCTTGCCAAAAGAAAGAAACTCTAAAGAAATGCATTTTGAAAAAAGGTAAGTCAACTTTGGTTTTTTGGCCATGATTTTTTCCACATAAAAAAGGTACATATAGATGTCAATGCGATGTCTTTGAGTGTATTGAGGCAGGCTATTCTCTTTGTTTTTATTGAATGTAGATGTTACATTTTCTTTTGACAAAATAATATTTCTACTTTACACCCATTAGCATGACGGCACACTGTTGCTGTTATGGTATTGCGCACTGTTTTGCACCTTGCCTGCGGGTTTGTCTCTGTGTTTTTGTGTTAAACGTTGTTATGGTGCTGTGCAGGGTCTTATCTGTGGTTAGTGGTAAATGGTAAATGTGGCATCCTATGTGTTTATCTTCAGCCTCCTAAAATATAAAGAATAAATTGTTTAGATTCCTTTAATTGACTGTGGACCCAAAAGGCTATTATTCTATACTTGGAATCCCTGAGAACGCCACATTTCATCAGATAAAGCTAGCTTATAGAGCCACTGCCATGAAGTATCATCCTGACAAAAACAAGTCTCCCTCAGCACCAGATAAAATGAAAAAAATCAATGAGGCGTACAATGTCCTGTCAGACAAACAAAAAAGATACAACTATGATCATGGCAGAACCGTCGTCAACGATTATAGGGCAGGAAATCCCTACGGTGCAAACAAAAACAATAATAGTGGTTATTACTATTCATCCGCTGATGCAGCAGCATCAGCATCAGGTGGTTTCTCATCCTCTTCTTCCTCCAAAGGTTTTGGAGGGGGTGGAGGCGGGTGGAACAGAAACCCGTCTGACTATTTCAATTTTTCAGACTATGCCTTTAGGCAAAATAGATACAACTATTTTAACCAAAAGGTAAGCGTATGGTGGCACATGCTGTATGCACTCATACCCATGGTCAACCTTTGGGCCTTTTTTAGGGTTCAGCGGCTGGAGATGGCCATAACATCCACGTTTCCCCTGCTGATAGGGATAATCGTGTTGCTGTCCATAATGCCAAGCTACCCGTATTTCCCTTTGAGGGGGGAGGATAGGTTCAGTCTGTTTGTGATATTGTTTGGGGTGGTGCTTGTTTTCTTTGCGGGAAGGTGGAGCATCATGTGGAACAGGCAGATTGATAGAGATGGCAGTGCTCATGGGGATAAGATGGATGAAAAGGTAAGCCTTGTCACTCAGCTAATCCTTTCGCTAATACCTTTTG
The DNA here is from genome assembly GCA_016782225.1 of Nitrososphaeraceae archaeon. GTDB lineage: Archaea > Thermoproteota > Nitrososphaeria > Nitrososphaerales > Nitrososphaeraceae > Nitrosocosmicus. The sequence continues at coordinate 50,898 of JADDOW010000006.1, read as the reverse complement.
TTAATTTCTCGGCTTTCGCCCGAATCTGTCATTTTGGCAAAGCCGTAGTCGTTTGTGTGCCAACCTACATTGTGATGGTTGGTGTTGCCCAGATTATTGTCCAAAACTCTTCAATGTCCTTCTACCCTGTATATTTGGCGTTGACATCTTTTGTTTCTATGTATTTTATGCATCGCTGGACCATTCGGTACAACTCCGGCAAATGGGATAGGTCCAGTGATCATTGGAGTAAACTGTAGATTGGTATATGTGGGTTGCCCAAACACCACCCATTTTGTTTGCAATGGTGTTTTGTTTATTTTATCAAGGTAAATGATGAAATGGGTTGTCTTGTGGTTTGTCTGTTGCCTGTTGCCTTCCGGCTTTTGTTATTTTCTTTCTGTGGCTATCCATGGTAAAAGATTGAGTGTGCGCCGCCTGGGAACACGTTGTGATTTTGATCCTCCAAAACTATCACAACCGTATATACGCCTGCTTTATTCTCTTTTAGTAAAGGCGTCACATCAAACACTAGAGATATGGCAGTCTGATTGTCATTGCCGTTGCCGTTGTTACCTATATCTTGAGAACCAAAGTATTTTTCATGTGTTGGTTTTATCATCGTGATGTTTGATGATGGCATTAGGGGCGAATAGTTTCCCAATACGCTGCTGTTGCTGTTGCTGTTGCCTGGGGCAAAACCCACATTGGTTGCCGCCCTTACCGCCGCGACAAGCTTGCCGGGCTGGTAAAGGTTTGGGTCTTTGTATTTCTCATAAAAGGACTTTGAAGGCAAATCGTCATAATATATCTCAACACTGTGAAATCTGGTGGTGTTGTCCAATAGCGTTCCTGAAATGCTCATTACATGCCTGTCACTGTTGCCCAAAACCATCGGTGTGGAAAGATTTATGTAATTGTTTTCAAAGTTCTGCACCAGCGCAAAGGAATAGTCGTCGTATGCGATTCCAAGGCTAACATGGGTAGGGTACATATCCAGTATGTTGTGTCGGTGGTGCCATTTCGCATGGGCATCGTTGTATACCATGATGTCCTCAAGCAGGTTTATTGTTTTTGGTGGGTTGATTTTTTTGCAGTCTATCTCTAAGCTAACGCATTTGTCATAAAGATTGGGATCACCTATAAAGGCCACATTTTGCCTTAGCTTCCCTAAACCTCCCAGTTTGGAATAAAGCATGTATGGCTTTTCGCCATTTGTTGTTAGGTGGGACATGTACTTTGTTGACAGGATGTTTTCGGCCAGGTATTGCGCTGCGCTGTTGTGGCTTAGGTTAACGGGGCGCAAACCAAATTTTTGCCTGTCCTCGTTTATTTTGGCTAGCGTGTGGTTTTTAAGCAAATCCAAATGTGTTTTTGAGGAGGAATTACCAAAAGCAAAATTATTGCCGTTGTTACTATTGTTGTTGTTGTTGTCGTCTGTTACCGCCCCATGAAAAGAGTCGGTGGTGGATTTGTCGGTTTGGGGCCTTTCATTGGCCAATTCTGTTCCATCTGTTCTTTTCTCGTTTTGCTTCTCCTTTTGTTTTGTCTCAAAGGACTCTGCCATGGTTTTTGCAGCCGGCAAGTGTTTGGAATACTCGTTTGGCTCTGATGTGTACCTTAAACCGTATATTTTGTTATTGTAAAGGGTAAATGTGTCTAGCATGGACTGCTGCTGCTGCTGCTTCTGATTCCCGTCCCCTGATGCGTATTTTATCTGGTACGCGCTTTTGTTGTCGGTCCCCAGGCTGGTTTTTGCAATGGGCTCTACTACTGTGAAATTGGAGTACTTTAAGAAATGGGAAAAATAAATTGAGTACAGATCCAATAGGGACAAGTGGGATTTGCCATCTAGTTTTTCAATTTCTGCAGGCAAGTCTTTGGCGTAAACCCTCAAATTGGCTAAATGGGTGTCATTGCTGCTTTCCAATGGCGAATAAAACGCAACAAAGCTCCCGTCATCAAGTTGCAAATACTTTTGCTGTCCGAATTTGACTATGCTTCCGTTTTCCTCCGAAAAGGTCCAGTCATTTGGGTATTGAATCTTTATGCCATGGCCTGGGTTTTGGTATGTTTTTGAGGCGGATTTGTCTTTGTTTATGACGTCTCCTCCCTCTGGCTCTGATGATGCTGGTTTTGATTCTGAAGGTATCTGATATATGTGGTTGTCCATATCCTTATAGTTTTTTTTATGTGGTGTTGCGAATGCCTGTTGTCCTTCTTGCTGATCCTCAAACTGTTGGTGAAATGGATAAAGTGACGCAACAGCAGCAAATGAAACTGTGATTATTAAAAAAACTCTTGTGATGCAAATAGAATGTGGTGGTTTTGATATCTTTGAAACCTGCGAAAGGCTCCAATGGTTAAACGGAATCAAATGCTTTTTTGGCTGACCGTATCTAATTTATCTATTCGCGTGCGATTTGGCCACCCATCCATCAAGCTATTTCCATCTATCTCTCTGTCTGTCTATCGTCATTTTTTGAGCAAGAAGGCAATCAGTCATCTGTCTTTGTTCGTTTAGTGATCAAACAAAAACGTGTGGTTTGGTTATCTTTGTGCCCAAATTGTGTTTCTTGTGCCTATTATACCGCGAAAAGTCTTTTTGACTTAATTTGATTTTGTTTTATTTGGCTGCAGAGCAATGTATTGTAAATAGCCTGGCCCTGCAAACCAAATGTGGAAACATGTTACATGTTACCACTCTTTAGTTAAATAAGCCCAAAGGAAACGCTTCTGTTGCCGTTCACAAAATGTAACATGTATTACCAATGCATTGCTGCTTCTTGATCTTTTTTATCATGTCTATGAGAAAAATTGCGCGGGCGCTGACTTGTGTTTTTTTTGGCTTGACCGTTATGGTTTGATGCGTTAGTTTATGCCAAAACTTAGAATTTTATCTTATCGCTGTTTTTCATCATGTTAAAAATGCGGCTCAATGTGTTTTTGGTGGACATGCATGACTCTTTGTCGTTATACCTACAGTTTTCTGCCATTTCGTTGCTGCTGCTGCTGCTGCTGCTATTTTTATTGTAATCTTTGTTGTTTTTGTGCTGTGCGTTGAATCTGCTTTTGAAAATTCCCAAAGCAATCTCCTTTACCACTTGTATCAAACCCAGTCGGGCACCATAAGCTCCTTTTCTGTTGATTAGCCAAAACATTTTGGTTGCATCGTAGTCGGGGGGAAAGATCATCTTTTTTGAGTCTATGGCTTCCTGCGAATAATAATGACCGGCAATGCGTATCCATCCTCTGGATAGATTGGCTGCCGTTCTGGCAAATTTCGCGCAAGATGAGCATTTGTCATCATAAATAAGTAACGGTTGGGAAAAAGACGAGGAAATGGACATCCGCAGAACGAATAATGCGGGTCTATCATAATTAAACCATTCCTTTTCTCCTTCCTCTTCCTCTACCTCTTGCTTTTTGTCTCAGGGTGATTGTGTGTCGGTTTATTTGATTGACAAAAGAACCTGAATCTTTTCTATCGGAAACCTGTTGCGATGGCTACTATTACCAATACTATTGTTGTTGCCTGTGATGCTTTGTGAACAAATGGAAGTTTGATTTTGTTAAATAACCTTATTATAGAATCTCTGGCAATCTATTAAAGGTGATTTCAATAGTAATATGTTACAGAGCACTTATGACTATATAATTACAATTTGTTATGTTTGGCTGATTATGATGGGTTTTTTTATTGCTATTACAATAGAACTGCTGCTTCTTATCGGGTTGGTGTTTCCTATTCTCATTATTGTGATATTAAACAGGGACAGAAAAATCAGCAAAATAACAAAGTAACCTCTTTCCGCTCTAGTTTGTGTCATAAAAAAGGCGATACTTTGGAGTGATAAGGATTCTAAAATCAAGGTGATGCCAAATAATTTGGCGATATACTTTTAGATTCCAAATAACAATGACATTACCACAAAAAGTTATGGTGATTGCAATCTTTGGCGTAGCATTGCGTGACCTTGAAGTTTATAAATTGAAGTATTGGATACTGCTGCTGCTGCTGCTGCTGTCGCTACCAATGTCCTCCCATAGCCATCTGTTAAAAAACATGCCTTAGTTAGTAACTCTATTGCTGCTGTTGTTAGCCGTTTTTTTAGTCAATACCAGCGTTATGATTTTTATCCTTTGAGGATCGTTTTTGAATTTGTCAAGATAGTGTGACGAAAAATACAGTGGCGCCCCATCCATGACCTTTGCTACATCAAAGCCAATCAAGCCAAATGTTTCGACAACCCATCCTTTCCAAACCTTGTAGTCTGAAACTGAGACTGGCTCCAAAAGTTCGTCTGTTAGTTCGGTAACCAGTATGAAATGCCCACAGGGTTTCATTTTATCCAATATGACCTTGTAGACAGGTTCCCATTTTTGTTGGTGTGCCCTGTCAATGTAGTCTGGATGAGGCAAAACCGATATCACTGTATCCACCGTTTCATCAGAAAAACTTGCCAATACATTTTCAAATTCATCGTTGATAAACCGCACGTTGCCTCTTTTGATTTGGGCGCATGAGTTGCGGTATTGGGGCTCATCAATCTCTATTCCGATTAAAAGAACATTGTCGTCCATGTGGTAAAGGCTCGCGAGATTGTTAAGCAGCCTTCCGTCCCCCGACCCTATTTCAACTATGATTTTGCGGTGACTATAAAGTGGTTTGGTGCTGTCTCGGCGCATTGGCAGTGATAGGGTTATTGTAAAGTTGGAGGGATATATTGTTAACACCTGCGGGCCAACCATTGGTTTGAGTGCAAAAAAGGATATTGTGTGTCTTTTGATTTTTTTTGTTGTTGTTGTTGTTCGCTTGATATACCAAACTGTTACCAGTTTGTTTTGGCATATTCACCTGTTTGCGAAAAGTTGTGTTTTTGCTGTGTTGTTTATTTTTCACCGGGATTTTGCTGTTGTTGTTTTTTTTGGCTTTGGCCATGGTGAAGCAAGACACATGGCAGTACATTGCCTCCTCTTAAAGCCATGATGTCCAGTATGACACTTGACGCCTTGTAAAACAATGGGTGTATTTTTCAACTTGCAGACATTGGATTTTACGGTTTTACTGCTCTTTGCTTGACATGGTTTTCGTGCTGGTTTTCTCTGTGACAAAGGAAAATGTTGTTTCCGATACAAAAAAAAAGTTTTATTAAATTAGTTGGCCCTTATGTCTTTTGTTGGGATTTATGAAAGGAAACAATGGGTTGTTTTTCGATAAGGAATCCGAAATGCTATCTAAAGAAATACCATCAAGTAGTTTATCCAAAATCAAACTCGCGTTTTCCCTTGATTTTGATATCGGTCAGAGTTATGTTACATCTGATATAATCGATAGGGATGGCGTTACAAGAAAGCTGAATATTCAGGGTGGGCAAAGAGGCATAAAGCTGCAGAGGGATTTGTGCCATTTGAGAGAAAATGACGAGGGGGTGCCTTCACACGCCTATGTAAAAACAACGCTAAGGGATTCCCAAATACTGATACGGAAATTACCCATTACGGGAATTAGCGATTGGTTGTTGATATTTGAGGATGATTTGTTTGCTTTGGCCGTCAAGGAGCTGTATGATGAGATTGAATTGCTTGCGTAATGAAAAGGCCAACATGCGCATTATTGCTGTCTGTTATCCAATTGGGCTAGTATCCCCTTTCCTGCCTTGCTAAATTCTCCCTGTTTTTTTCCATATATTTTTCAACTATCTTTTTTGAGTCAAGTCCGGCCTCTATGGAAACTTGAATCATAAAGTGCCATATGTCTATTATTTCCCCCTGTACTTTGTCAATATCCGTTTTGGTTTCCTTTTTCCACCATTTCCAGTTTGTTTCCCGCTGAAGCTCTACTGCCTCATGTAAAAGCGCAGTTGACAGCATAAAAATGCGGTATCCATCAAAAGGCTCCTTTATCTCATACAGGTTTTTCATTTTGTTCACCGCGGCGCTGTTCTCCAGCTGTTTTCTGAAAAGCTCATTTTGCTTGTCAAATAAAATGTCAAGTTTGTCTCCTTCCTGTTTGCTGCTGCTGATGCCGTTTTTTTCACTCATGCAGTTTTTTCCGGCTCACTCTTTTTATTCTTATTAGTATTGCCTTAAATAAAATGTCCCGTTTGATTTTTCTGTTATTGGCTATTTTGTTATTGTGCCGTATGCCTTTTAATTTGCGTCACTAATTTGCGTCACTAATGTGATTAAATGCTGAGAAAAGATAATGGTATTGGCTGTCTGTTTCAAACATTTTTAGCTGGTATGTTTTATTTTAATTTGCTTACTGTCCATCATTTTGACTTGTATGCGGACATATTATGCAGCTGCAATCTCTTCTTTGAAGCCAAAAGGATAAAAAAGGCTTTTTGGGATTTTGGATTTTGAACAGGTATTTTTGCCCTCTTCAATCTTTTGCTCATGTGGGTTTGACTTTGTATGGGGATTGTGATGCTGATTGCCTTGATGAGCTCCATTCACTGACCTGACTCTTGCGAACTGAGTTGGATGCTCTTGCCTTTGACTTCACTTGGCGGTTTTATGAGTTTTAGGTCAAAAGAGGGCGAGAGAGGGTGAAGGAGATGAGGGCAATATCATAAACATGAGCATAAAGGGGATGCGTTGTGGCATATGGGATAATGCGCGCAGCTACTGCGATAATTTAGAGAGATTGTTGTACTGCATCGGGGCACATATAAAAGTCGGACTGCCAAAAACACGTCAATCATGCTTTAAGATTCTTTCCTTCATTTTGATAAACTCTTCTTCGGAAATTACCCCTCTTTCTTTTAGGTCCGCAAGTTTGGTCAATTCTTCTACATTTGATTTCCTTTCTGCATTGTTGTTGTTGTTGTTTCCCATGCCTGCCGCTGTCGCTGCCGCTGCTGCTGCTGTTGCGGGACTAAACCCAAGGTTTGGCCTAATCTGCGTTATTCCGTTTCTTATTATCTCTACCAATTCGTCTGCCTTTTTCTTGGGAATTGCATCGATTACCCCGTTCTCCCCTCTTTCGTCAACATGCAATCGTTCAATACCGGGAATTCTGTTGCTTACGCTTGGGTTAAACAGACCTGGGGCATTAAAAGTGACTGTAGCTGATAGTAATCCTTTCTCAACATGCGCGTTTGTTATGAAGTTATAGGGTATGTCAATTATTTCTGCCTTCAAACCAAGCATCTTTGGGTCTCTTAGTATTATTCTTCTGTCTGTGGCATAGATTGTATTGGGGGAAAACGCTGAACCACCCGATTTAATTCTGGATTGAGTTGCGACAAGGAGCACCTTTTCATCAGAATTTAGCATATCGGCAATTTTCCTGATCTCGGCAATCTCGCCACCATCAGTAATATCTGTAATAAATGAATCTTTTTTTGCCATGTCTTTTATATGCATAAATATCGCAATCCGATTTTAAAAAGGTATTCGTTTTTGGGGTTTTTGAGCATGGAAAAATAATATATGTGTTTAAAGGTACTCCATTACAATGAGTATAAATGGATTTTTGGCATGTTCGCTAATTGTTTTTTTAGTTTCGTCAGCGATTTTGTATGCCGTGCCGTCACCTGAATTTGGTTTTTTCAACAATAACAATTCTTTTGCCCAAAGATCAGATACCCAAATTAATAACTCTGGATCCGGTGCAGGTGCAACAACAGCAGCACTCCATCTTAACACTTATGAGAACAATGAACTTGGGCTCTCCCTAAAGTATCCTTCAACATTCCTTATAGATGAAAGTAATTTAAAAAATCAGACATTAAAGCAGGTTAGTTTTTTCCCGGTAGATGATGTGGGTGGTTATCCAGAAAAATATATTCAATGGATGGACGTTTTTGTTCAAACTCTAAATGGGTCAAAATATGCCTTCTCGCCTTCGCCTTCGCCATCGCCTTCACCAGCCACTACTAGCCAAACCAACAATATCAGTATAGGAACCTTCATGGTAAATCTTGCTAATGACATGCAACAGCAAAATGAGGATGTGACGATACTGAGTGCATCCACCGATGCTTTGCTCTCAGGACAGCCTGCCTATAAGTTAATAACAAGAAGCTATTCTGAGAATTCCACAATAGATGAGGTTCAGGTTGGAACAATAGTTGACAACACCCTTTATTCTCTGAATTTTGAGGTGGAGTCGGCAAACTACACCAACTCGCTTCCAGTCATTAACGCGATCACCGAGTCTTTTAAAATAAAAACCGCGTCTACTATTGTTGAGGAGGTTTTGGACTTGAGCCCTACTGCCAATGCCAATGCCAATGCCAATGCCAATGCCAATGCCAATGCCAATGCCAATGCCACTACAACTCCTTCACCCACCTCTAATACCGGGGCTTTTCCGTTATTGCTAGATAGGGTTTTGTCTTCTCTAAAATCCGATCTACGTATAGATGAAATCACAAATAACTCCAGGGAATTGAAAAACTTGGAGAATTCAATAAACAATCTTTTGGCAAACTCCCAAAACGGGGCCAATCAATCACAAGGCGCCGTTAACTCTGTAGAAAAGGGTTTTAGAGATCTTTTATCTTCGCTTAATCTGTCTGATAACGCAACGCAACGGCTGGACACTTCGGAATTTAACAACTTAATTGGCTCAGTGCGTTCGTTTTCAAACTCTACCGGGTTGTCTGATTCCCCGGCAGTGATCTCTTCCCTCCTTTCTAATTTGCTATCCACCTCCCAATCCTCACCATTGTCTGGCTCCGCTGAAAACGCAACAAACAACAACAACAACAACAACAGAAACCTTGGTGATTACCTGAATTTCAATAGAACAGAAACAGAGTCTGTTGTTAAGCAGTATTTGAATAACGGCACAAAGGATGTATTGAGGATGTTTGAGTTCCTAACTAGCCGATAGTGGAAACAAAACCACAGCCCCTGTCTTTTTCCTTTTTTTATGCAGGGTATATAATATGTGGCAACGTGGTTTACTTTCTGATTTTTTTCTTTTTATTTGACAGATAATCCTTTATTAGTATTTTGTCGATGTCTTTTGGATTTATGTAGATTGACTTGCCACTTACGGACTTGGCTAATTCATCGATAAAATCAAGCAAAGTGTCGTCTTCACTGACCATTATGGTGTCAATGTTTATGCCATCGTTGAAAATTTTTTTTGCCTCTTTTATTGTCTGCTCTCCAATGTATTGGTCTATTTGCCTGTACCTGTAGCATAAATATACTATCTGTTTGTCCTTTATCTCCAGTTTTATGCTGTTTTGTTTTGAGTAATGTCTGTTTAATTCTTGTTGATCTGGTGTGTAAAAGTGAGAATATGGCCTCTGCTTTGATATTTTTTCTCTTTCGTTTGCATTGTCTATAAAGCATGCGCTTGGATGGCCATCGGTAATCATTACTATTCTTTTGTTTTTAGCCCCGTTTTTTTTCAGTATTTTTTTTGCAAGCCTGTAAGCTGCCTGGTAGTTTGTGTAGTGCAAAAAATCGGCGTTTGTTTCAAATGTTTTCAGAAAAGGGATGTCAAATGTGTCTATCTTTGATGCAACCGACCCAAACCCCAGCAGATAGATGGAGTCTAACGGGAAGAATTTTTTATTCAGTATGTACAAAGACCACAATGCCCTTTTGGCAGCTTCTATTCTGCTCAGGTCATTGTACATTGATGAGTATTTCATGGTGGAGCTAAGATCAATGCAGTAAACTGTTGCCACCTGGATTTCTTCTATGGTCTCGTATATCTCTAGATCTTCATAGTTGATGTCTAGTGGGAATTCCACCGGATCGGAACTGCTCTTTATTTTTCTTTCTATAAAGTTTCTAATGGTTGAATTGATGTGGATGTTTGATATTTCGTTTCCGAATTCATACCTTTTGGAGTTTTCTTGCACTATGTCGCCGCTGCCAGTAAAATTGGTTTCATGCATTCCCAATTTGTCTGCCTTTAATGATTTTATTATTTCAGATAGTATCTCTTGCCCAACTCTTAGAAATCCTCTTTTCTTTAGCCATTTGTTTGAGTCAACCAGATACCCCCTTTCTATTAATTGACTTACTATTGGGAGGTTTGATGCTGCTGATGATGTGTTGTTGAAGTTAAAGTTTAACCTAAAGTTACCTTGCTGGGAAACATAAGAAGGGCTTGATGATGATGGGTTATTGTTGCTCTCCTGCCTTTGATTGACCTGTCTTCTTTCATTCTCTGATGCTGATGATTGGGTGCTTAAACCGTTGCTGTCACCATCTATCTTTCTTTTCCTGATCATTTTCTTCCTCTCTTCTGCCACTAGCTCCTGAATATGGGTTTGCAGATATTGCTCTAATTCTTGGAGAGACGGTGTGTTTTCTTTTATTGCCCTGTTACCTAGTGCCTTTAAAATGTCTGGGAAAAAGCGTTTCAATAATTCGTTGTTATTGTTTTTGATTTTGTTGCCTAAATCGTGAAGGTTTGGTTGTTGTTTACCCCCTCCTCCTCCTCCTCCATTGACATCTTTTTCCATGTTACCATTATCGTCACCATCATTTCCAATGGATCTTGAAAAATAGGTAAATGTTTTATTGTTGGTGCTTGAGTTCAAATTATGTTTCCATGCACTCAAATCTGTTTTCTTTTCTGTCAAGTATTGGGGGGGTGGAAAACCTGAGGTACTCTAAAAACAATTCAGTTATTGTTGCCAGGGTCTCTTCCTGTTTGTCAAAATCGCCAATGGTTTCATTGTTATAATCAAGATATTCAAGATTTGCGGAAATGTTGGTATTTTTAGCTTTTCTGATGTATTCTGCCTGTTCGCCTTTAATTTTCTCTATAGCTCTGCTAACGATTTTTTTCGTAAACGGAAATTGCTTTAGCTGTTCTGAATACAGTAAACTACCGCCACTACTGTTGCCGGGGTTTAACCCATGCGCGTTGGATTCGGAAGAGGATGAGGCGGAATAGGGGGAATAATTATCCGGTTTTTGTTGCTGCTGCTGCTGCTTCTTTTGATATTGGTTTTGCAAGACGGTAAAAACTTTGTTTTTGAACTCTTTTTTTATGTTCGACAGTTCCTCTGAATCAATAAACTTTGCAAAATAATCCTTTGATGTTTCTCTGATGATTTCACTAATCGTATTGTTTAAAAACTTTATTTTGTTTTCTGTTGTGTCCTCTATCTCATCTAGTTCGAATTTGGATGATTGAAACATACAATAAATGTCTGAAAAGCGGGGAACGGTTGGAACGTCATTGAGTACTGACCTCATTACCTCCACTTCCCCTATTATTATTTCAAGTGAATGAATTGTCGACCGAACACTTACACCCCTTTCACTGTTTATTTCGGGATTGTTTCTTAGTGATTGGAATATTTTTACAACTGTTTTCAATATGAATACGGGCAAAAACGTGTTTTTCCTCAATAACATGTCAATTTCCTGCAGTAAAATCAGTATTTCATCATCTAGCGTTTTCGGGTAATGGGTTTCAATGTGGCTCCTTAAGCGATCTGCCAGGGGTTCAATTATTTTTCCGGAATGGGTGTAGTCTATTGGATTTGCGGTTGCAACGATTTTCACATCTGGCCTAAAAAATACCGGATATGCACCTGTTGTAAACCTGCCCTCCTGTAGAACACTTAGCAATGCTACTTGTTTTCTTGGGTCAAGAACGGGTAACTCATCCAAACATAAAATGCCATATCGGGCCTGTAACAGATAGCCGGGTGAGTATGAGTCTATGTCAAATACCCCAATACCCTTTTTTATCACCTTGACAACATCAATTTGACCGACCAAGTCCTTTACGGATATATCTGGTGTTGCTAAAATGTATCTGTATCTGGCCTTTCCATCTACCCATTTAATTTTTGTATTTAGTTTGTTGTTTTTTATGATCTCCTCACAATCCTTTGAAACAAAAAATTCAGGCAATGCTCTGTGAATATCCTTATCTTGTAAAAGGTTGATAAGTTGGGGATAGGGTATTTCGGTTGGAATGTCGTTAGTTATGGTTCCCTCGACTATTGGAATCGGTGAGAGCAGGTTTTCTGACAGTTTTTCAGCTAATTTTGTTTTTCCTTGACCTATGTGGCCAACAAACAACATGTCATGACCTGCTAATAATGCTCTTTTAACTGCTGGAATAACGGTTTCTTCAAAACCTATTATGCCTTTGAATGGGTTTTCGTTGTTTTTGATTTTTGCTATTAGATTTTCTCTTAACTGAACTTTAGTTGGCCGGTATTTGTAGTTACTTTCTAAAAGTTGTTGTAAAGTCGTTATATCTTTATAGTTTTGGGGCACTCCGTAGTAATCTTGCTTGTAGGAGGGAGCGTTTGAATATGATGATTTAACTAGTTCTAGTATGGAATCGTTGTCATACAATCTGTATGTTTTTACATTGATTGGAATTATTTAAAAATCTATGGAATTTAGGTGGCTAATAATCACTCAGATAAAAAAACAAATAAATAAATTAGATATGCATTAGTGCCGGAAAAAAACAAACAGACTATTGCCTGCCTATCTATTTCTTTTAATTATGTTGCTCCAGATTTTTTTGTATTTCATATACCATATTGCGATAATTATTATGCCAATTATTATCCCAAACAGCGAATAAACATAAAGGTTGGTGACAAGGAAGCAATAGTTTATTAGCCCGACTGATTCTCTTATTTTATTTTCATTCTCATTCTGTTGGGATTCAGATTGTTGTTGCTGTTGTGTTTGGGCTGTTTTGTTTAATTCTTGTTCATTTACCAATGAATTAATTTTCGATAAACAATTGCTTCCTTCTATGTTTAAAATGACTGCAAAAACTGAAAATGTGGCTATAAGTATAATGGAAATTTTTAAATAATTGTTTTTTTTAATGGCATAATAATATCTCCAAAGCAACAAATTTCGACATTTGTTTGCGGCAGCGGTTGTTTAAAACGTTTTCTTTATTTTTGTTGTTAAACCTTTGTTTTTATAATAAAAATAATAAAGAGTTTTTTCATGTTTTTTATAACATGATGCTTCTTTAACAAATCCTCAAAAATAGCAAAAAATCAAAAAGTTGTTTTTATAATTTGATAATAATGGTTATGTGGCATTTTAAAACCAAAAAAATGTTTAACTAAGAATATGCCAATTCCTATGCTTTGCTGTAAAAAGAATATATATTAAAACATGCAGTTTTTGCTATATTTGAATTGACAAAAATGTTAAAGATTCGGATTAAAATCCCTATGTGCCTGATGATTGTTATAACTCACACGATAACGCCTGTAGGGCATCTTTACCAAATTTCATATAATTACCGATTTTGATTAAACATAAACAACAGTTTTTCTTTTATTGAATTACTAATGTGGTTACTTTATTCTATTACAAAAATATATAATGTTAATAGATAAAAGAATTCACAATATAGGACTATAAAATTATTCTACCAAATTAATTATTATATCATTGTGAATATAGTGTGTACTGTATTTGGCAACAGTCGGTAATTGTTACGCTCGGCCCAGCCCCATCATGTGCTCTAAGTTCTAGAATGTTGTTCTCTAACACTTTATCAGGTTCCATAAAAGTATCGTTATTAAAAAGTTACCTAGAATAACAATGTTCACTAAAGTTTATTAATAATAAACTTAATATGATATTATGTACATGAATGTTCATGTTTTATTCATATTCATCATTTTGTTGACCGGAATGGTTATGACGGGTTCTTTGAATATGAACGCGTACGCTAAAACGATAAATGGCAATAATGATGATAATACTATTAAAGGAACCTCTAATGATGATAGATTAAAAGGTAAAAATGGGGATGATGTGTTACATGGTTATTCTGGTGCTGACTATTTTGACTGTGGAAAAGGCAAAGATACTATTAAGGATTTTAACCCTTCTGAGGGAGATGAAAAATCGTCAGGTTGCGAAAAGGTCAATCATAAAGGAAAAAACCATGACGATGACGACAAGTCCGACAACAAGGGAAAAAACCATGACGATGACGACAAGTCCGACAACAATGACGGCAGCAATTCTGCTGACCAGGGCATAAGCCAGGGGCAATACTCTGAGCAAAGCTCTCAGTGCGTGGCTGGTGGTAGCATAGATGCTTCTTGCAACAACATTGGTGCTCAAAACCAAGCAAACACCGGAAACAGTGCATTAGGACAACAAGGTGGAAGTGGGGACAACAACGGTGATGGCGGAAACTCCGCAGACCAGGGCATAAGCCAGGGGCAATACTCTGAGCAAAGCTCTCAGTGCGTGGCTGGTGGTAGCATAGATGCTTCTTGCAACAACATTGGTGCTCAAAACCAAGCAAACACCGGAAACAGTGCATTAGGACAACAAGGTGGAAGTGGGGACAACAACGGTGATGGCGGAAACTCCGCAGACCAGGGCATAAGCCAGGGGCAATACTCTGAGCAAAGCTCTCAGTGCGTGGCTGGTGGTAGCATAGATGCTTCTTGCAACAACATTGGTGCTCAAAACCAAGCAAACACCGGAAACAGTGCAGCAGCTCAGGATGGTGGAACTGGGGACAACAACGGTGATGGCGGAAACTCCGCAGACCAGGGCATAGGCCAGGGGCAATACTCTGAGCAAAGCTCTCAGTGTGTTTCAGGAAAGGATGCAATTGTTTCCTGTGATAATGTTGCATTCCAAAATATGGTAAATAGCGGAAAGAACGCATTAGGGCAAACCCCTTAACACAATTTTTTAAATATAATAAATAACTAATGAGCTGTATAACCAAAGTCGGTTATCTTATATTTATTGTATTTGATAATTGTATTTTAGACGTAAGTATTATAAATTAATAAAAACTTTAGCAACTGTTGTGTTGTGGGTACTTGAAATGTCCACCTTTACTTTACCAAGGTTTTCAAATATTAATATCAAAAACTCTTTGATAAACAATGACCAGTTTTCCCCGAGTTTGTGCTGGATCACATAAGTGTGTTTTCCATCATCTTCAATTCTGTGGTCTGAGTTAATTCCAACCACTTTTAGGTATTGTTCCAAAACTTCTAAAGCTGATATTAGGTTGTAATTTTTTTTTATAAGCAACACGGAATCTTTTAGAAAGATGAATGCTATCTGAGAGAGATCCTTCATTAGGATATTCCTAAAATTTGAAACGTCTTCAATCCCGTTTTCTTTTCCTATTTTTATTGTCTCATCTATAATGCTTGAAAGCAAAATTTTGGGAATTGGTATCATTCCCATTTTATTTTCGTATCTTTCCCAATTTGAATATCTGCGTAATATTTGGTTAATTAAAACATTTAACGATGTTTCTCTGTAATCTGCCTCTGTTTGCAATTCTTCTATTATGGAGCTTTCAAGCCTGAATGTAATGCTTCTTGTCTTGCCAGTTTTGTTTTCACCAACATTTTCTCCTTTCACCTTTTCTCCTTGTCCTTCTCTTATTTTTTATTTGTCCTAATAAATTTTTTGTAGTGTTTTGGGATTTATATCATTTAAAAGTTAAATTGCGTTTCTTTGAAGTGTTTTGTTGGCTTATTGGTATTGCTGTGGTGGAACCTGCACTTATTCCGTCTTTATGTGGTTACATATAATTGGTGATTTATGACTTGCTTGCCTAATTCAATTGAAATTAAGGCGGTGGTCTTCTTTTGCTTATCTAAAAAAATTATACCTTGTTAGTTCTCCTTTTAATTCCATATAAAACTTTTTAAGGTATTCTCCGTTTCTATTTCCAAGATTATGTATCCATGTATTATCTGTTGAGCTGTTTCGGTACTTTATTTTGGATTTGTATTAATTATTTTTTTTCTTCTTATCATTCAAAAATAATGCAAATAGTTTGTACTCTTTTTTTGTCGTACAAAAGGTTCCTAGTGATGATGATTCTTAATATGTATGTGCATTGAGGATTCAGAGAATTTTTTCAAATTATTTTCATCACTAAAAAATTCTTCAGATCTACCATGAAACAATAGTTTTTTGTAGATGCAGGCTATCTTGTTTGATAACAGATTGACTGCGTCAAGATCGTGAGAAGACCAAATTATTGTTATTCCCTTTTCCTTGTTTAACTTTGTCAGTAGTCTATAGAATATCTTTAATATGTTGACATCAATGGCTGTTGCGGGCTCGTCTAAAATTAAAAGTTCGGGTTCATGGATTAGTGCTTTGGTTATCATAACTCTTTGTTGTTGCCCGCCAGACAAGTCCCCAATTCTTTTATCCATGTATTCTGAGATGCCTGTTAGTTTTACTAACTCGTTTATTTTATCCTTGCCGATCTTTTTCCCTATTGTGCCCAACTGTATTATTTCCTTTACTGTTGCTGGGAACCTTGTGTCAAATTTATTTGACTGGGGTATATACCCTATTTTTTTGTATATTTCTTTTGGCTCTTTTTTTATTTCTTTGCCAAAAACCGTTATTGTCCCCGAATAATCTTTGTTTAAGCCAAGAATACATTTGAAAAGGGTTGTTTTTCCAGCGCCATTTGGACCTATTATCCCGAAGAAATCTCCTTTCTTTATCTCAAATGACACATCATCTAAAATTGCATCTGAATTGTTCATCAAATTCAGGTTCTTTATGACGACGACTTTATTGTCCTTCTCATTGATGTTGGTGGCAGAAGGAGAAGAAGGAGAATTGGAAGAAGTGGGTGAAGGGGAAGAAGTGGTAGGGGAAGATGGGGACATTATATAACTCAAATGAGATTCTCTATCTCGGTATATTAAAATTCCTTGATTAATTTCGTTAAATCAAACAATACCGTGTTCTTGGTTTTACTTGATTAAACATAAATATAAAATAACATCATATGGAGTATGGTTGTTTTTTTCAATATCCGTTTCACTATGCTTTCTTTGAGTTTATTGATGTTGCTATGTACTTTTGTAAACCCATTTGGGGTCCATGCCCAAGGCGAAACACCAAGTATTTCTGGGTTATTTGGTAGTGGGAATAACTCTTTGTTGAACGATGTGTTTAATAAAGTAAAGGACTCTGTTGTTCAAATTACCACAGAATACGGTCCATCTGATTTCCCCAATCGATTTTTTGACACAACTAATAACAGTCCAATACCAACAAAATTTGGTTCTGGGTTTGTATATGACAAGTCTGGCTACATTATAACTAATTATCATGTTGTGAGTGAGTCCAATGACATTACTGTTACATTCAATGATGGGAATACGTATTCTGCACAATTGGTGGGAACAGACCCATATGGGGATGTTGCAGTAATCAAATTAATCAATCCATCCGAGGAAAACCTAATACCGGTGGTATTCTCAAATTCGACAAACCTAAAGGTAGGTGATCCTGTGCTTGCTATTGGAAACCCATACGGTTTGGATAACACATTAACATTTGGAATTGTGAGCCAAATGGGTAGGCTCCTGCCCAATTCTGATTCTGGATACTCAATACCTAATGTGATTCAGACAGACGCGGCAATAAACCCCGGAAATTCTGGTGGCCCACTAATTGACTTAAATGGTGGTGTTGTTGGAATGAATACTGCCATTTTCTCAAATACGGGAGCTTACACTGGGGTTGGTTTTGCCATTCCATCAAATGATGTTTTAAGGACGATTCCATCGTTAATAGAAAGGGGCTCATATGAACATCCCTGGCTTGGAATTGCTGGATTTAAACTAACACCCGATTTAGCTGAGAGTTTCGGACTACCGCGAGATTACAAAGGCGTAGTAATTGAAAATGTGGTCGAAAACGGTCCAGCGGATGAGGCGGGTTTGCAAGATATGACTATACAAGGTGATAGGTATGGCCAGCAACAAATTATTGGAAAAGATATACTCATCAAGGTGGATAATGTTTCTATTACAAGAATTGACGATGTTATCTCTTACTTGGACACAAACAAAAAGGTGGGTGATAAAATTAACTTGACGGTTAATAGGAACGGACAGATATTGGATTTGACGGCCACCTTGACTTCTAGGCCCGCCATGTCTTTACCGGAGATTGCGTCTCCTTCGCCGCCTGACCCAAATGTTAATCCCTACAGCCCTTTCCCTGACCTTCGGCTCCCACAGCTGCCGGAACTTCGGCTCCCACAGCTGCCGGAACTTCGGCTCCCACAGCTGCCGTAACTTAGGCTCCCACATCTGCCGGAAATTCAACACCTACACAATTTTTTTCCTCCATTCCCTTTTGTTTGGTAGTTATTGTTGTTGTTGTTGGTCTGTTGCTTCTTTATCTTTTTTGTAAGATATCCTCCAAATAAATTATAAATATTTTTTAGTAATTGTTTCAAATAGATATGGTATGAAAGATTATGGTTTGGGTGAAATGGAGGATCTTGCAAACAATTCAAATTCTCTAGTTTTGTTTTATGCTGACTGGTGCCATTATTGCAGTCGATTTTTGCCCATTTTTGAAGAGAGATTAAAAAAAATCAATCCTAAGGTGTTGGTCGGGGGTGTAAAACTTAATGATGATGATAATCCTTTATGGGATAAATACAATATTAACGCTGTACCCACATTGATAGCTTTCTCAAATAACTCTATTAAAAGCAGAAGAGACGCAAAAATGGGTGTGGGGCTAACCAATTCCGATTTAAATTCGATTTTATCCGATATTGATATTGATGCTAATGAAAATAACTAGCCGTATGGAACAACCGTTATCTTTTTATCTATTTTCTTATTTGACATTTTCATGGACTGATGATATGATGATGGGGAATTCAAGATATGCATAATATTAATAGGTTTTTATCAATAAAAAATAAAATTAAAGAGGTAAGAACATTGGCCCTGATGGGAATAACTGAAGCTGGTTCTGGTCATCCCGGGGCTTCTTTTTCTGCTGCTGAAATTATGGGATCCCTTTATTTTCAAATCATGCATTATGACATTACCAATCCTTTCTCTAAAAACCGTGATTATTTCATAAACTCTAAAGCCCATTCAGCTCCTGGTTATTATGCAACATTGTCTTTAGCTGGATCTTTTCCAAAAGAGGAAATGAATACGTTGAGAAAACTGAATTCTAGACTACAAGGGCACCCCGTTAGGTATAGCGAGGGTCAGAAACATCATAGTGTTCCTGGAATAGAGTATTCTGGAGGATCTGAAGGAATTGGATTATCCATTTCTGTTGGTATTGCTTTAGCCAATAATTTAGACAATAGAAATAGTGTTGTTTATTGTTTGCTAGGAGATGGGGAAATTAACGAGGGTCAAATATGGGAGGCTGCAATGGCGGCTGCAAAGTTTAAGCTCGATAACATCGTCGCCATATTGGATAGGAATAGAATACAACAGGATGGATTTTCAGATGATATCATGCCTTTGGATCCAGTTAAAGATAAATGGTTGTCTTTTAATTGGGATGTGGCAGAAATTAATGGTCATAGGGTAGAACAACTAATACACGAGCTCAAAATAAAGCCTGCAGGAAAGCCCAAAATCATAATAGCTAATACTATAAAAGGAAACGGTATAAAACATATGGCAAATAATCCGCAGTGGCATGGTAGGGCGCCATCTAAGAAACATCTTCCTATACTAATAAAGGAGTTGGAAGGTGAATATATGATTGCACCTTCCATCATTGCAGGTGGGGATGGGGAAAGTTATGAATCGAAAATTGAAACTGTTGAAAGGTTTGGTTCTGATATTATTCACCTTGATGTCATGGACGGAAAATTTGTGCCTAACACAACTTTTTTTTATGACACTATAAAAAAACTGCGTGGAGCAACTCGATTGCCATTTGATGCCCATCTTATGATAAGTAATCCATATGATGTTTTGGATTCCTATATTGATGCTGGATGTGACATAATTACTGTTCATGTGGAAGAATGTAAAGATGAAAAGGAATTTGAAAAAATAAATAATAAAATAATTTCTAATGGTGTAAGCCCAGGCATCGCAATTAATCCTAACACTGAATTACCTGAATGGATATACCGTTATCTTGATTGTTTAGATGTAATAATACCAATGTCTGTAAATCCGGGTTTTGCAGGCCAAAAGTTTATACCTTCTGTTTTACATAAGATGAGGAACTTGATATCTACTCTTAGAAACAATGGATATAAAGGTTATTTTGAAGCTGATGGCGGTATTGATCTTCACACAATATCACCTTGTTATGAGGCCGGCTGTAGGATTTTTGTTATGGGTAATGCTATTTTCAATTCTTCAGACATTAAAGAAACAATCAGAAATACCAAGTTTCTATTAGATTCTAACCTTGAAAAAGGGTTGATGAGAGAATCAGAATCATACGGCATAAAAGACGATTGGATGAAAATTAGAAAAAGCGTGATAAGTCAATTTAGTGTGGTTAAAGAAATATGGGAACAATGATAATTATAATAAATAGTCTAAGAACCCTAAAACAAAGGGTGGATGGACAATAATGTCATATGCATTTAGCGATAATATCCGTATTTCTGATATGAGGTCCGCATATGGGGAAACTTTAGTAAGGTTAGGGGGAGAAAACTCTGATATTGTTTGCGTAGGTGGCGACACTACTGATTCGTTGAAAACAAAAGTTTTTGGGGAAAAATTTCCTGACAGGTTTTTTAACGTAGGCATAGCTGAAGCAAACTTGGTTTCTATTGCTGCAGGTTTGGCAATAGCGGGTAAAATTCCATTTGCAAGTACCTATGCGGCATTTGTCCCCGGTAGGTGCCTAGACCAAATTAGAAATGCAATTTGTTACCCAAATCTAAATGTAAAAATCGTGGTATCTCATGCAGGCTTATCAGTCGGTCCAGACGGCGCTAGCCATCAACAAATAGAGGATATCTCTATAATGCGATCGCTACCAAACATGAAAGTTTTAGTTCCCTCGGATTCTGTCACAGTTAAAAATTTGATAAAGCAGATAGTAAATATTCCAGGCCCTTTTTTTGTGAGATTGGCACGCCCGTCAACTCAAGAAAATTACTCTGCAAATTCTGAATTTAAAATAGGCAAGGGTAATATCTTGATTGATGGAAACGACCTGACTTTGTTTTCTTGTGGTACTATGGTATCCTCTTCTATACATGCCAGCATTATTCTAAAAAAGGAACATGGTATTTTTTGTAGGGTTGTTGACATGTACTCTATAAAGCCCATTGATAAAGACCTTATAATTAAATGTGTTAAAGAGACAGGGTCTATAGTTTCGGTGGAGGAGCATAGTGTTATAGGTGGATTAGGTTCTGCTATCTCCGATGTTACCTCTGAGTACTGTCCAACTTTTGTTAAAAAATTAGGCATAGTTGATATATTTGGTGAGTCTGCGCGAGATGACGAAATAGATCAATTATTTGACAAATATGGTCTATCTCCAAAAGAAATAGTAAAGAATGTGATTGAACTTAAAAAAAGTGACAGAAAATGAAAATATTTTTAGATACAGCTAATTTTGAATCAATACAAAAGTACCTGGAACTCGGTATAGTGGATGGCATTACTACAAACCCTTCTCTCCTCTTTAAAGAAAACAGTGATCCAATCGATGCTATGAAGAAAATTGTCAAGCTGGTCGATGGCCCGGTTAGCTTGGAGGTTGTTGCGACTGATTTCGACGAGATTATGGATGAATCGCTGAAACTTGCTAGTTATGGTGATAATGTCGTAGTAAAAATTCCAATGACTGCTGATGGTTTGAAAGCTGTAAATGCATTGACCAAAAAAAACATTAAAACAAACGTTACATTGATATTTTCAGCAAATCAGGCACTACTTGCCTCAAAAGCTGGTGCAACCTATGTCAGTCCATTTATTGGCCGACTGGATGATATTGGCCATGATGGGTTAAGTTTGATAAGTGATATAGTACAAATATTTTCTGGGTATGATTTTTCTACGCAAGTACTTGTTGCAAGTATTCGTCATCCTATTCATGTAATCGAATCTGCTAAACTTGGCGCAGATGTTGTCACTTTGCCTCCTGAAATACTTCAAAAAATGATTCATCACACACTCACTGATAAGGGTCTGGATATATTTTTAAATGATTGGGCAAAACTGAAGAAGGGATTTCCAAATATAGGTTTTTAATTGATCCCTCAATTATCAACATCTATGTATCGACTCAATAAATCAGCTTAATATTAATAAACCAAGTACTTTTTTTGGTAGATCTTGTAGCCTTTTTTTAGATAGTGTTAGAGTTTTCTCATAGTTTAGGTATTTTAAATTAAGTCCTATTCCTATTGCATCATTCGTATCGGAGCCCAAACCTATGGCGATCATTCTTATCCCATATCTTTTATATGATGAAATTGTTGATCTAACGGCATTCATATCGGAAGGTTCTCCATCTGTCAGTGTAACAAAAATATCTGGCTTAAAAGAATTGATAACTGGTTGTAATATTTTATACACTTCTGCTAATGGAGTTCCGCCTAAAGGCTTAATTTGCATCAATCTTTTTGCATAAAATGAACCCCATCTGACATTTTGAGGCTTAATTACCCAGCATTTAATGGCTCTGGATTCTGTATTAAATGCGTAGAG
The DNA here is from genome assembly GCA_016782225.1 of Nitrososphaeraceae archaeon. Lineage (GTDB taxonomy): Archaea > Thermoproteota > Nitrososphaeria > Nitrososphaerales > Nitrososphaeraceae > Nitrosocosmicus. The sequence goes on along the minus strand of JADDOW010000006.1, from coordinate 28,498 downwards.
GGTGAATTTTATATCCAGATACTCTAATCCTTCACAGAGAGCAACAGCTGCCTTTTTGTATTCGATCTCATTGTCTTCTATGCTACTTGACAAGTCCAGTAATATTGATATCTTGACATTAATCGAGATTTTCTTATCACTTATGAAGATTTTTGACTGTCTCTCAATGTGGTTTTCTAATTCTAATTCTTCGCCTTGGTAATCATATTTTTCTTTCCATCCTGATTTCCATTCCTTCAAAGCCGTTTTTGTTTTATTAATTAAATTATAATCGTATATTTTGTTTTCATCAGTTTCTATATTATCATATGGTACGGTAATAGAGAGGTTTTCGGTGGACTCATAACCTTTGTTGTCGTTTTTTTTACTCTCTTTGACAATGGCCTTAAATTCTTCTTTAATATCCTTTCCTTGTACTATTTCTTTTTTTACTTTTTCTAATTCTATTTCTTTGTTTTTTAATTTTACGATTTTTTCAATTTGATTTGATAGTTTCTTCTCATCTTCCTCGTGACTTGTGGATAGGCCGATCTTATCTTTAGGCATGATGATAGGGATTGGAGGTATGGACATTAGTGAATCTAGTTGCAGAATTTTTATAATCTGTCTTGTCTCACTTTCGAGCCATTTTTGGTCTGATATTGGGTCTAAGAGTTTATCCCTTATTTCGTATTTTTTAATATACTCTTTTATTGAATTTTTGGCATATTCTGAGGCTTTTAGTATTCTTTCATTTTCGCCCCCAAAAATTTCTCCTTTGATAAAACCAGTCAAAAAGAACTGAGAGAATGCTTCAATGATTTTGGATTTCCCATGAAGCGAATTTAAAAGAGGTTTGTTATTGCCTGACAATGCTTCATAAAATATTATTTCTTTTATCATGCCTCTCCATTCGTCAAGCCCTAGAATTTCCACTCTTTTAGTTTCTAGTATGTTAAAAATATGTCCAAATACTATATCTGTATCATATATTTTAAATGAATATTTTAATCTCATTGATTCATGCCATAATAGTGTTCTCCATTGCCTGTATTTTTGAAATGTATTACCATGAAAGTATTCTAATTGGGGTATAGTTATTTTATTTTTTTCTAGATTTGTATAGGTTTTATTCTCCCTTGAGATGGTGACAACTGCATCATGGTGATTTGACCACCGCCTTGCTAAAAATGTGGATATGTCCATCAGGACGTCGTTTCTAATTCGAAAATCAACAGTGTCTAAGTCATTATCTTCTTTTTCTTTTTCTTTTGTGTTCCAAAAAATTGACAATTTATTTCATTCTCTGTTAAATAAAAATTGAAGTCACAATGTCCATAGCTTTTCTGTATTCTATTTCTCCCCACTGGTGATATACATTTGCAAATACTATTTCTGCAGCATCTTTTGGATTGGTGTTATTTGTGATAAGTTTTGAAAATGCTATGGTTTCTCTTAAACTTGGGCTATAAAAAATCTCTTCTAATGATGCTGCTTTCCTTAAACTATTAGCTAATTTTATTGCACTTTTTACTACTTGTTCCTCGTTGTAATTTATGTTAACATGTTTTTTGATTATTTCTAACTCTGTTTTCTCTGGGGGATAGTCTAACATTATTCTAACTGGAAATCGGCTTATTATTTGAGGCGGTAATTCTTTTGTTCCCACGTGAGATAGGGGATTTATGGTGCCTATAGAAAACCAACCCTCTTTTGCTATGATAATTTGACCTTCTGATTCTTTTAAAACTATTTGTTTTCTGTCGTCCAATGCTTCGTCTAGCCTTAGTAATACATCTGGCTCGGCTGCATTTAGTTCATCCAGATAGAGTAGGTTTCCCTCAGTCATTGATCGAACTAAAATCCCGTTTACAAAATTTATTTGACCATTATCAATGGTGTTTGTTCCTATTAAATGTGATTCCCTTGTTCTAAGGCTAAAATTAATTGATAACAGGTCTTTGTTTATTTGATTTGCAAATTTTCTTACCAGAGTAGTTTTGCCTGTGCCCTTAGGCCCAATAATCAACACAAATAATCCAAGACTATATGCTTTGTTAAGAATATCAAGGGCATCATTCCAATCTAGGTACTCTATATTGTTATTGTTATTGTTATTGTTTCTGTCATTATTGTAGTTGGAATTGGCTGCAAATATCAATATAAAATTCCTCGATACTTATCTAATTAAAATATATCGCATTTATTTTTTAATATGCTGCGCTATACCGTGTTTCAAAAAAAAAACAAATTAGAAAAATATTCTAATCCTGATTAAATCCTCCAAAAAAAGGTAAATTATAGACGTAATCTTCCGTCTGCATTTATTATGGATAGAAATTCGTTTTTTGTATTAATGTTCTCTTTGAATACTCCATCTACTGCAGATGTAGTAAATTCTGCTGTGGATGACTGGGTTCCTCTCGCAAATACGCACGTATGGATAGCTTTTATGACCACTCCTATTCCTTTTGGCTCTAGTCTGTTTTTAATTTCTTCTAGAATTTGATGGGTTAGTCTTTCTTGTAGTTGTGGCCTGGAGGACACTTTATCTATGAGGCGCTGGAACTTTGAGAGCCCAAATATCTTTGTATCCGGAATATACCCAATTGCAACTTCGCCAAAGAATGGAAGTAGATGGTGTTCACAGAATGAGAATAATCGCAAATGATTTCCTATTATCATGTCGTCATTGTCAGCTTTGAATGTTGTAAATTTTTCGTAAAGTCTTTTCCTTGAGAGCTCCTCACCAAATGATTGAAGTCTTTTACTTGTTTCCTTATCATAGTTATTAACCTCTCCACCAATCAATTGATAGTATCCGTTGATTATGTTGTCAAATTCAGCTGGACTCTTATGATGATATTTATGGTCTAATTTATTTTTATTAAGTGTATATTCAACCATTTTCGATCTATTTTGTATTGAGATTGTTATACATGTTCAATTAAAAATACTTTGTTAATTCATCTTATTTCTAATTTTTCTAATATTTGATTTGTAGTAGTGTTCTCTACAGTCTATTTTTAAGAGTTTATTGCTGTAGTTAAATTGTAAAATATTATAATATCTCAATATAGTAAAAACTGTAATTTATTTTTAATAATGCATTAGTTTTGATTAAGTGATAAAATTATACTCAAGTTAATTATTAAAGCTACTATAAATTATAAAAAAATAGGATATTGTAAAAAATTTTTCCCTATAAAGCAATTTTACAACAAATAAATAAAAATAAATCATATATTTATTTGTGGTTTTTTGTTTTAGTTGCGATAACAGTGAAGACTTAAAAAAATGTGCAGAGCTCATAGATGCCGGCTCTATTGTAGTTTATCCTACAGATACAGTATACGGTATCGGATGCGACCCTTTTAATGATGATTCTGTTCTGCGATTGTTCAAAATTAAAAATCGACCTTTAGAAAAACACCTACCCATTTTGGCAAGCAATATGGGTCCACTAACCCATTTAGTCAAAATTACGAAAGAGGCGAATATATTAATAAACCACTTTTGGCCAGGTCAATTAACATTGATATTAAAGTTAAATAACAATTCATTGACTTCAAAATACGCTTTTGATAATACTGTTGCTGTGAGAATACCGGATAATTTATGCATTACAAATTTAATACAACTCACAAAGAATAAACTATTGGTTGGAACTAGCGCTAATTTGTCTAATCAGCCACCTTTCAGTAATCTTCAGGATATTAAGACTAGCAATTTAAAAGGTTATGATGCAGCAATTGATGGGGGTAAGTTAAATAGCTCACTTTCTGTATCAACTATTGTAGATCTTGTCGACACCAATAATCCAAAAATAATAAGAGAGGGTGTAGTTTCAAAAGAAAAGATTTATGCAGTTATAAAAGAATTTTCCTAACAAAAAGAAAAAGTGATAAATTGTGGAATTTAATTTTATTGCTACAACTTTTAGATACAAAGAGGATGCACTAATTGATGAGCTAGGGGAATTATTTGCTGAGTTTGGTGATTTGCATGCCACCATTCGTACAACAAGCATAGATGGACTTGTTGTAGGTGTCTGTTTGAGAAATCCTGTGGATTTTATATTTTTTTTACGAGAAAAACTAAAGGATGTCCCTTGGGAAATAAGATATATCTTAAGATTTATTCCAATTGAACATGTAGTATTGACTGGTGTTACAGAGATAAAAAATTTAGCCGTAAAATTGATGAAAAGGATACCTGTTGACGATTCCTTTAAAATTCTAATTGAAAAAAGACATACCTCCTTAAAAAAGGATGACATAATAAATGCAATAGGGCCATTTATTTCCTCAAAAGTGGATTTAACAAATCCTGACTGGATCCTTTTAATAGAGATAGTTGGAAAATATGCCGGACTATCTATAATAAAACATGATGTTTTGTTTAGCTCAATGATTGAGAAACGAACTTTGAATGATTGATATTATCTTTGACTATTTTTAAACTGTGAAATGTTTTTTATCTTAAGGATATTGCAGCCCTTTCTATAAGAAATTTTTGAAATTTTAGGTCATCTTTTATTAATGTCATATTCATATCTTTTAGATCTTTTTTAAAAAAAAGGTTAATAATGTGTATTTTTTTAGACTGTGAGATTTGGAATAAATCATTGTTTTCTTTTCCATACTTTTTTAAATCAATATATGCGTGTTCTATATTTGAAATACATTTAGAGAATAAAATACATACAAAGTTATTGTTTTTGCTGTCGTTTAAAAATTTAAATGCACTTAAAATTTGATTAGTATAGCAAATTCTCAGTAAGAATTCGACATCAAAATTCTTTATTTCTCTATGCGCCTTCAATCTCATTTCTTCATTAATTATTTTTATGATTCCGAAAATGTGCTCCAATCCAAAGACAATATTTGAATTTACAATTACAATGTTGGTTTCCTTATGATTTGCCTTGAGACTGTCGTATAATTTCTTTATGTTGTTGTCCAAAAGAAGAAAACCCCTAACCAAAACTTTTGTTTCACCATAGGTGTGTATATCTTTGATAATTTCCTCTTTGCCTTCGTTTTTATCTTTGTACAATTATTAACCTATTCTTTGCCTTTTTTTTATATCTTTAACGAATAAATTAATTATAATGTTTTGATACAGATTGCATATATTGAAGCACAATGGACTTGGTAAACCGTATTGGAGGGAAGTAATTGACGTGCTAAAAAATATTATTCCTGTATACGACAAAGTAAATAGTGTTATATCTTTAGGTAAAGATAATGATTTTAGAAAAGAAGGCATTATTAAAAGCATTATACCTGGAAATGTTATTCTCGATGCTGGTTCCGGATATGGTAATATGTCGAAGACAGTGATGGAAAATGTTTCGACTGATGTCACTGTATTTTTTTATGATCCTATTTATGAAATGCTAAATAAAGTCAAAGATAAAATTGGTATGGGTGACAAGCCTTTTAGTTTTTTTTTGTGCAGTGGGGTTTTTGAAAGCATTCCATTTAAAAGTAATACTTTTGATGCAATTTTATGCGGCTATTCGCTACGGGATGCTATGGATTTGCATATTGCAATTCAAGAACTATATAGAGTTCTAAAGAAAGGGGGTAAGTTGGTTATTGTAGATTTGGGGAAACCTGATAATGTTATTTGTCGATTATTAGTTTCAATATATTTAAAGTATTTCTTGTCAATATTGGCTTTTATGGTTGCAGGAAAACGTGGAATCCCTTTTAGAACCCTGTATGGCACTTATTTGAGATGGCCAAAGAATCAGGAGTTAAACTTTATGCTATCCAAATGGTTTTCTAAAATTGAGTTTAAGAAAAAACTGATGGGTGGGGCAATTGTTGTTGTTGCATATAAATGAAGTGTGATCATTTGATTTTATGGTGAACATAAAATCAATACTTCCCTAAAAATTGGTATTTTTTAATGTACAATTAATATTTATATTTAGCAAGACTAAGGAAAATTTTTAAATCGTACCATTTAAACAGTTTTATTGACATATCAAAATAACGTAAAATCAATATTTGAAGATGCCTTTAAAAATCATACTCAAGTAATTACGGAAGAAATCGCAAAAAATGTTCTTACTTTGTACGATATACAAGTACCCAAGTTTGCTTTGGTAAAAGATGTTGAAACGGCCGTAAAAGAGGCTAATTCTATTGGTTATCCACTTGTTGCTAAAGTGGTATCTCCCCAAATTTTGCATAAGACTGATGTTGGAGGGGTTAAAATCGACCTTAAAGATGATGGGCAAGTAAAGTCCGCATTCAATGATATGTATGAACGACTTTCAAAGCAATATGATGTGAAAGGCATTTTGCTTGAAAAAATGGTTCCCAAAGGTGTTGAAATTATTGTAGGTTTGCAAAATGATTCTCAATTTGGACCTGTTATAATGGTTGGGCTCGGAGGTATATTCACCGAACTCTTTAAAGATGTATCTTTTAGAGTTCTGCCAATCACAAAAGAGGATGCATTGGAAATGATAGAGGATCTCCAAGGCAAAATGTTACTCAAGGGTCACAGGGGTTCCCAACCGATTGATATGGATATTTTGAGTGATGCTCTTGTCAATATAGGGAAATTGGGATTTGATATTTCTCCTTATTACGAAAGCATTGATTTTAACCCTATTATTGTATATCCTGATAGTTATTTTGTTGCTGATGCAAAAATCCTTTTGGCTGCTAATCCCAGATATGATGCAGTGTCTGTTGCTCAACCAAATTCACATCAAATGGATTTGTTCTTTAATGCCAAGTCTATTGCATTGATAGGTGCTTCTCCAGAGGTTGGTAAAGTTGGTAACTCTGTTTTGGAATCATTAGCTAAACATGATTATAAAGGTAAAGTTTATCCTGTAAATGCCAAAGGTTACTCTGAGATTATGGGGATAAAGGCATATAGAAGCCTTGATGAAATACCGGATCCAGTTGATGTAGTAGTTGTTACTGTTGACCTAAAATTTGTTCCTGATTTGTTGAAGATATGTGGTGCAAAGGGAATCCATAACATGGTAATAATTTCAGGTGGTGGTAAAGAACTTGGTGGCGAAAGGGCCGAAATAGAGCAGCAAATAAAAGATCTGTCGTCTCAATTGAAAATCCGTATTATTGGACCTAATTGTATTGGTATGTTCAATGGAGCAAACAGACTTGATTGCGCATTCCAGGGACATGAAAGAATGCTGAGGCCAAAAAATGGCAATGTTGCGTTTCTTTCTCAGAGTGGCACTATTGGCATTGCATTTATGGAACATTCTTCACCATTTGGTATGAGCAAAATGATTTCCTATGGCAATAGATCTGATGTCGATGAGGCCGACATGATATGGTATTTATCTGAAGATTCTCAAACAAAAGTTATTGGTTTGTATGTTGAGGGACTTGGAGATGGGAGAAAATTTGTTAGCACTGCAAAAAAGGTGATTTTGGAAGGAAAGAAACCAATTGTAGTGTTCAAAAATGGTAGAACAATCAGGGGGGCAAAACAAGCTGCTTCCCATACAGGTTCGTTAGGTGGGACATATGCAGTTGTAAAGGGGGCATTTTCTCAAAGCGGAATTATTTCTGTAGATAGCTATGATGAGTTGACTGCTTCATTAAAATCTCTTTCGTGGCAACCTGTTCCTAAAGGAAATCGAGTTGCCATGGTCACAAATGGGGCCGGACCAATAATTGCTGCTATTGACCAGTTTGAAAGACTTGGTCTTCAGGTGGCAAATTTGAGTGATCAAAGCATAAGTTCATTTAAATCTCATTATCCACCTACTTACGTAATTGGAAATCCTTGTGATATTACGGGGTCAGCAAATGCTGCTGATTATAAATTTGCAGTTCAGACCTTTATGGATGATCCTAATGTTGACATCATAATGCCATGGTTTGTATTTCAGGATGATCCACTGGAAGAAAATATAATAGATGTTCTGTCGGAATTTAACAGACAAATGAAAAAACCTATTTTGGTGGGTGCTTTGGGCGGACCGTTTACGCAGAAAATGGCCAATAGGTTGGAAGAAAATCAGGTTCCTGTTTATCAGTCTGTAAATACATGGACAACAGCTGCAGGCTCCTTGGCAAAATGGTCTGCATTATCTAACAAATAATTCTACACACTTTTTTTGTTTTTTCTTTGGAAAAACTTAATAGACTTAATTATGTAATATAACTTATCATGGAAAATGCTCAACAATCTCAAGTAGTCGATGTAACTCCAAAAGCTGCTGAAAAAGTTATGGAGTTTATGAAACAAGAAGGTAAAGACAATCTCTATTTAAGAGTATATGTAACAGGGGGGGGATGTTCCGGATTATCTTATGGTATGGGTTTTGAAGAGAACCCTGATGAGGATGATATCGTTTTAGAACAAAATGGCATTAAAATCTTGGTTGATAATTATAGTCAAAAATACCTTAAAGGTGCAAATGTTGACTACATCGAAAGCTTGATGGGCTCAGGGTTTAAAATAGGAAATCCTAATGTCACAAAAAGCTGTTCATGTGGACATTCATTCTCAACCGAATAAATAAAATTCTATTAATAGAATATATAAATTTTTTTTAAGGCCAAATACCCCTAATTTTTATAGCTTCTGCTACCCTATTTACCGCTAAGGCAATACTTGCAGTTCTCATATTGGTATTGTACTGTATATGCGTATCATAAACTTCACCAAATGCTTTTGTTAGTATGTTGTCCAATCTCTCGTTTACATAATTTTCAGTCCAGTATTCTCTCCTTAAGTTTTGTAACCACTCAAAATATGATACGGTAACGCCACCACTATTTGCAAGAACATCCGGAATTACTAGTATTTTATTTTGATAAAGAATATCATCTGCCTCCGGTGTAGTAGGACCATTCGCAGCCTCTGCAACTATTTTTGTTTTGATTTTTGAGGCATTATTCTTTGTAATTTGGTTTTCCAGGGCTGCTGGTATCAAAACAGTACATTCTGTGGTCAATAGTTCCTCATTGGATATATCAGTTGCACCCGGAAAGCCTTTTACCGTATTGTTTTCATTTTTATATCTGATTAATTCATTTATTTGAAAGCCGTTTTTATTTAGTATGGCGCCCTGTGTGTCCGATACTGCAATTATTTTGGCACCTTGGTCTTGTACTAATTGAGCTGCAAATTGGCCTGCATTACCAAACCCTTGGACCACTACTGTTGCGTCATTCATTTGTATGTTTAGCTTTTTAGCTGCTTCTCTGACCGTGAATCCAACTCCTCTTCCTGTTGCTTCAGTTCTGCCTAATGATCCCCCTATCGATATCGGCTTTCCCGTAATGACTTCTGGTTGTACATAATTTCCTTTCAGTGTTGAATATGTGTCCATAATCCACGCCATTTCCTCGCTTCCTGTATATACATCAGGTGCTGGAATATCCGTATAAGGGCCAATAATATCTGAAATTGCATATGCGTATCTTCGGGTCAGTCTTTCGCGTTCCAATTTGGACATAACTTTGGGATCGCATATTATGCCTCCTTTTCCTCCGCCAAGGGGAATATCTACAATTGCACTTTTCCATGTCATCCACATGGAGAGGGCCATTACTTCCTCAACCGAGACTTGGGGGTGATATCTTATACCTCCTTTGTATGGTCCTCTTGAATTATTGTGTTGGGATCTAAATCCTGTAAAAACTTCTATATCCCCATTATCCATTTTTACTGGCAAAGAAACCGTCAAAACTCTCTTTGGTTTTGATAGGATCTTGTGTATGCCGGGATCTAGGCCTATTAATTTTGCAGTTTCTTCTAATTGTTTTAGCGCCATTTGATATGGGTTGTCAGTTAAATTCTTGTCATTGCTGGAGTTTGACATATATTAACTCACAAAAAATAAAATATTTAAGTTTTGATCTCGATAATAACGGATAATCGTTTTTTTATTGTACAATCTATTGCAATGGAATACTGTGATGCTCTATAATTTGATTGAATAAAAAAAAGTTGTTTTGATTTTGTGTTGTAAAATAATTGTAAATTAGATGGTTCGTTTATTTCTAAACATATCCTTTGTTTTGTATATTCGCCGTATTTAATTTTCAACATGACTATTATATGAAATAGAATGATACATAATTCTAATTACAATAGTATGTCTATTATTAGAATTTAATTAAAACATAATTGTTCTAATGTGATTTAAAATGATACTAATTCCTGGTAGGAAGAAACATATTCTATTTAATATTTATTAATTAATACTTATCATGAGTTCAAAAAAACCGGAAAAAACGGAAAACAAAAAAGATAGTTCAGCAATGAGTGAGATAAAAAAAATTGAAACTAAAATAAAGGAATTGTCTACTAGCCTAAATAAATTAAAAACTCGATTTAACACTAAAAATGAGGCTGCGAAAAAAGAATAAGTCCTATTCTCAGCCTAAGTAGTAGAATTAGTAGTCAATTCTAAATATCAACCTAAAATTTTTAAATTTATTTTATTTATGCTTTGATTGTGATGATGGTTATTGTGTATATATTAAATACAAGAATAACTACAAAAAATTATTGGATACTGCTGATAAAAATAGTAATAATCTATATTAATTGATACCCTATATTATTTTTTGATCTATTTGATAAATGTTCAATCTATTAGATCGTTTAAAGCATTAAAGTCTGTGGAAATACTTGACTTTGAAGGCATTCCTGACTTAATTGATGATATGTTAGAAGTTTATTCAAAATCTTATGCGAATAATAATTTTAGTTTTAGAATTTTGTTGCCACGCTCAAAGGACTCACAGAATATTAACAATTTAACAAAAAAATTGGGATTACAAATCCAACATGACTTTTTAATTGGAATGAGGAAATATAAATTAAAGCCACGAGTTCGTGAACTTAGATACATTCATGATGAAAATCATTTTGGTTGGCTATTAATTGATCCATCGATATACTCAGCTATAGTTTAACTTTAAATATTTTATCTTGTTATTTGTTTTTTTATAATGTTTTTAATGTGCCGTGTTGTATTCTGTGAATAGCATTTTTCCTTTTACCACCACTTTTAATGTTCACTTTTGACTCTGGGTTCTGCCTTTAATATTTTGATAATTAAACTTGATAGTATTAAACCCAAAAAATAACCACCTAACAAATCGGTAAAATATTGTTGCAAGAGATATAATTTTGTTATTCCTATCGCTGTGGGAAAAAATATCATAAACCCTTTCGCAAAGTAAGGGTATCTTTTATAAATTAATCCACCAATAATAAAACTAAAGGCAGTAGTGGATGCTAAATGATTAGACGGGTATGAATAGTTTTGGGCAAAAGGCATAAAGCTATCCTTCTCGAGGGTAAATTTATCTGGAAGGATAACAATTGGGTTAAAAACATATGGTGGCTGTTCCACTGCAAAAAAGGGTTTGGCATATGTTACTACAATTGTAATTGTAACTATGGAAATCAATAATATCATTCCGAATTGTCTTGTTTTCTTGATTGCCGTTAAAATAAATCCTATAATTGTTAGATTTATTGTATCTGATGATGTTGTTATAATTATAATTGATATGTCACTTTGCTCATTTCTGAAAATTTTTCTAAAAAAATCTGAAATCGTGTTATCTAGTCCTTTTGTTAAGCCTATGATAGTTAGTACTGTTATTATAAGAAAACAGAATAAAAATACCAAAATATGTGATTTCTTTATCTCCCAAAAAGGGTTGTGTTTGATATCAATACTATTGCTTGGTTTATTCATACTCTATTTTGTGAACTTCTTATTCTTCTATGGTCAGACTCTATAGGCTAAACTTGAATTTGTTAAAAAACTTTTGATTCTTCTTTCAACTTTTCAGCAGAGTTTGGATCTTTATCCGTATAGAATTTTATCATTCCGAGTTTCAATACTTTTAAAGATAATAGTGCACACTTTATTCTCGCAGGGCCTAAATTAGTTAAACCAATATTTTCAAGAATATCGTTTTTTGTAATGTCTTTTATTGTTGTCAAAGGCTTATTTGATACCATCTCAGTAAGCATTGAAGCACTGGCTTGACTTATGGCGCATCCTCTTCCATCAAATTTAACATCCTTTATAGTGTCACCTTCTATTTTTAAATCAATAGAAATTTCATCACCACATAATGGGTTGCTATCATGTATCCTTACATCTGGTTCTTCTATTTTTCCTTTGTTCCTTGGATTTCGATAGTGGTCCAATATCATTTCTCTATAAATGTCCTCGCTCATACCTGGAATATTCTCCTTACATGATTTAAAGCATCTACAAATATATCGATTTCCTCCTTTGTATTGTAGATATAAATGCTGGCTCTAGAAGAAGCAATGATGTCTAATTTTTCCATTAGTACCTGGGCACAATGATGTCCAGACCTTATTGCTATTCCAAAATCATTTAGAATTGTGGCACAGTCATGAGGGTGAATTCCTTCAATATTAAATGTCACAAGTCCACCTCTATCTATGACTCGTTCAGGCCCATAGATTTTAATGCCTTTGATATCCTTAATGCTGTTGTAAAGATATTTTATTAGCTCTATTTCATGGTCTCTTACATTTTCCATCCCTATTCTCTTTAAGTACTCTATTGCAGCATTGAATCCTATCACATCTGCAATATTTGGCGTACCTCCTTCAAATTTGTATGGTAATTCATTAAAGACTGTATTCTCTTTATGTACTTCTTTTATCATATCCCCTCCTGTAATAAAAGGAGGCATGTGCTCAAGTATCTCTTTCTTTACATAGAGTATTCCAACCCCTGTTGGGCCTAACATTTTATGAGCAGAAAAAGCCAAAAAATCACAATCTAGGTCTTGGACATCTGTATGCAAATGTGGCACAGATTGAGCCCCGTCGATTACAACTGGCACTTTTTTTTCATGGGCCATTTTTATAATCTCCTTAGCAGGATAAACTGTTCCTAATACATTTGACATGTGACTTAGAGAGACAAGTTTGGTTTCCCCCTCGTCTTCCAAAAACTTTGAAAAAGATTCTAAATTCAGATATCCGTTTTCATCGGTATCCGTATAGTTTATTTTTGCTCCTTTCTCATTAGACAGCATTTGCCATGGGACAATGTTACTATGGTGCTCATACTCGGTCAAAATGATCTTATTTCCCTTTCTGATGTTTTTTTTTCCCCATGTGCATGCAATTAAATTTATAGATTCTGTAGTGTTTCTTGTGAAAATAATTTCTTCGGGATACCTGGCATTAATAAATCGCTGAATATTTGCTCTGGTTTTCTCGTATTCTTCGGTAGCTTCTTCTGCTATTTGATAAACTGCCCGATGAATATTTGAATTGTATTCGGAATAATATTTACAAATCGCATCTATAACTTGTTTGGGTTTTTGAGTGGTAGCAGCATTGTCTAGGTAAATCAACTTTTTTCCATTTTTTAGATTTCTTTTTAAGATGGGGAAATCTTGTTTTATTTTGTAAACGTCAAAAAGAGCTTGCATACTGTTATCTATATCTTTTGGTTAAGATATAAATCTAATATATTTAGTTTGGTTAAATACACTATATTGTCATATATCTGAATTCTGCTTGGTTTTTTGTAATTTTATTTTGTTTTCATAAAGCCAACATTTCACTAGATTGCCTTCTATGTCTATATCTGGGGGATCTTTTTCGCACATACCAAAAGCCTGTGGACACCTATCTCTAAATCTGCATCCCTGTTTTATATTTAGAAGATTAGGTGTATTTCCTAAAATGAACTGGATTGGTTTTTTGACTGAATTGATTCTAGGAATTGACTTTATTAGTGCTTGAGTATAAGGATGCAAAGGAGAATTTAGTATTGTTTTTATATCTGATATTTCAACAGCTTGACCTGCATACATTATCACAACCTTGTCGACTAAACTTGGAATTAGGGATAAATCATGAGTTATCATAATGATCACCATTTTTTTTGTATCTTTCATTTTTTTAAGAAGTGCTATTATATGTGATTGCGAAATAACATCCAAAGCAGTTGTGGGCTCATCTGCTATCAATATCGATGGTTCTAGCAATAGGGAATTTGCAATTACAACTCTCTGTTTCATTCCTCCACTTAATTCATGTGGATATCTTTTAGTTACTTTTTCTGAATCAAGACCTACTGCAGCCAACGCTTTTTTTATTGTGGAATCATATGTTCCACCATCCTTTATTTTATGGGCCTTTAAAATTTCTTTCATTTGGTTTTCAATCGAAAAAACTGGATCTAAAGTGTTCATTGAACCTTGGAAAATCATGGCAATTTCTTTCCACCTGTAAACTTCATCAAACTCCTTTTCTTTCATTTTAAAGATGTCTTTATCTTTAAATTTCACGTTGCCCGATCGAACTGTTCCGTTATATGGTAATGATTTAATCAATGCGAGACCCAGGGTGCTTTTGCCCGAGCCCGATTCACCTACTATCCCAACTGAAATGCCTTCTAAAACTTCAAAAGAGATGTTTTCGACAGCTGTTAACGTACCTGATTTAGTTGCATAATCTATAGTAAGTTTGTCAATAACAATATCCCTTGATATTCTATTCTTGTTATGCGTATTATTCCTTCCTCCTAGTCCTATCGCAATTTTTTATTGGCTAAAGTATTTTTGGCAGGCCATTTTTTTTTACCTTTGTCTTTATGCACCATGAATAACACTTTAGGTGTTATTAAAGCACATGCCATAAATATAGATAACTTTAGAAAATATATCTATATTGTAAAACATTAATATTTTATTAAATAATGCTGTCTATATAACTATAATATTATGACGGAGTTTCTAATAACATGTGTCAAAAAAAATGAAAAAGGTGTAATTGTGCAGGTTGGAATATCTGATACTATATATGACATTGGAATAATCGCCAATGAAATTTGGAATAACAAAAACAGTTATTTTACTACAGCAATGGGACATAGAGTTAAAGTTTTTGCTTTTCGGCATCCTGAAACAAATAAACCTTACTTGAGTACCAGCACCAATATCAAATTTCCAAACAGTTTAAATTATTTGCCAAAATGCCAGTAATGGTTTTTTGAATAAGAAATACAAATAAAATAAGAGATTTTATATGATGATTAGTTAATCTAACTTTTTATTCTCAAACTCGGGTTTTACTGTCTTTTTATGAAAGTCAAGATATTTAAGGGTTAATTACACTTTAATTAAAAGTGAAAAGAGATATTGAAAACACCCATTTGTACTTTTGATGCTAAAACAGGCATATTGTGTAATATGTGTGAAAATAAACTTTATACAGGACAAATAACAAAATCCGATGTTGATGGTTCTATAATACTTACAAAGTTGGCTCAAAAAAACCCCGAGATTGACAAGATGAATCTGATCGGCTCAAAAGAAATAGATGACGAAATAATTTTAATTTTTAAAAGCTCTGATGTACGAAAGATTCGTTCAAACACTAAATTATTTGATTTAATCCTCAAAACATTTAAGAAAAGTGTTTGGATAGTGGAATCTGATTCTAATGATAGGCGATTTTTAGAAAACTTGTTTTATCCTATAGGAATTGATAATGTTAATTTCATATGGCTACCAGATGGACATAAATTAACAAGAGTAGTTGTAGATAAGAAAATAAACGATATAAAAGAAAAGACAGCTGATACCATAAAAAAAATATCTCTATCGCTTCGAAAAATTGATTTAATTATCGAAACTCAAGCATGATCAGTTTTCAATTGAGTATAAAAATAAATGAATTAATAAATAGAAGATAACAAATAGTTATGGCTTTGGATAAATCCAAAAAATTGTTAACAAGGACTCATTTTTCGAAAGATTTAAAAAATTTACAAATTGGAGCCGAGATTCGGGTTGCCGGATGGATTGAAGATTTCCGGGATATAGGGAAACTTGGTTTTTTGACATTAAGGGATGTAACGGGTGCAATACAAGCTGTTCTTTTGGGGCCAAATTTAGAAAAAGCAAAAACTATACCCAGACAAAGCAACATTCTAATAGTTGGTAAAATAAAGCCCACCAAATCTCGAGAATTCAAATTAGAGGTGTCAGTAAAAGAGATATATGTTTATTCTGAAGCAACTCAATCCTTGCCTATTGATCCTACGGGCCGAATAGAGTCAAATTTGGATAACCGACTTGATTCCAGAGCGCTTGACTTAAGAAATCCCAGAATTTCCAAGATATTTGTCCTACGGTCTCAAGTTTTGAAGATAATCCGTGACTTTTTTATTTTAAATAATTTTATAGAAGTTAATACTCCAAAAATCATAGGGAGCGCCAGTGAAGGTGGTTCCAATCTTTTTTCACTTGATTATTTTAAAAGGAAAGGATACCTAGCCCAGAGCCCCCAGTTGTATAAAGAACAGCTCATACTCTCACTTGATAGGGTATTTGAAATAGCTCCTTATTTTAGAGCGGAGAATTCTCATACTGTAAGGCATCTCAATGAGTTTCTTAGTGTGGATATAGAAGCCTCGTACCTTGATTATTTTGATATTATGGATATAATTGAAAATTTGGTAAAAATTACATTAAAACATACAATAGAATCCAATTATCATGCTGGATTGTCTTCCTCCGAGAGTAAATCGTTTTTAGGCGCTGTAGATTCTCCTTTTCCACGTTTAAGTTATGAACAATGCTTGAAAGATCTTGACGGGATGGATGAAAAAATAAGTTTTGGGGATGATCTTTCTGACTCTTCACTACGAAAACTTGGCGAAAAATACAATAGTTTTTACTTTATAATCGATTGGCCTCTTGATTTGAAACCCTTCTATATTCATGAGAATGACAAAGACCCTATGTTGTCAAAATCTTTCGATCTCCAATATGGATACCTTGAATTAGTATCCGGCGGAACAAGGCAGCATGACATCAACAAGCTCAAATATAGAATACAAAACCAAGGATTGCCTATCGATAGTTTTACAAACCATTTAAGATCTTTTGAATGGGGAATGCCGCCTCATTCTGGGTGTGGTTTAGGTTTCGATAGATTAATGATGGTTTTATCTGATTTACCTAATATCAGGGAAGTTGTTTTATATCCTAGAGATACATCTCGAATCAGTCCTTAACTATTAATTCAATTTCTTTTATTCCCTCAATTTCATCATGTATGAAACATTTTGTTTTATTTATTGTGGTTGAATGAATCATCCAGGGTATGGGATTTATTTCCATATATTTGATATCTGTTTTTGAAGGTATGGGTACCGAAGGATGGGTATGATATACCCCAACAACCGCTAAATTGATGGATTCTGTCTTTTTATATGCTGCAAAAAGTTTTTCTGCATCTATTGCAAAACTGATTTCTGATTTATCGTCATTATCCATAGGCAGTACCTCTAAAATGTTATATTGATTGTTGTTTCTTTTACCGATTAAAATTGCACATGTTTCTAAAGGTATTGTTTGAATAGAAAGATTGATTAAAAAGGCCAAATGAGTTTTCTTTATAACTACAATTTGGTTTTCTCCTTTTCCTTCTGGCACATTATTCCACAAACCTGATTTATTTATTATCCTATCCATTACGTTTTAAGAATTTGAGATTAAAATAGACAACCCTGATAAATCCGTATTTATATAAAATATATAAATTGTTATGATATTACAATATGGAGACATATCACATATCCATAAACATTCACATATAGGTGATTAATTCATGTCTTATTTTTACCGCCTCTAATACATTCCACACAACAAAATGAATAAGAATGCTCGTGATTTTTTCTATATTTATTTGTGCAGTTTTTACACTGATCAAATGGACAATAATCACACTTTCGCAATTCATTATTACATATTAATTGATTGCATATTCTACAAGCATTAAAGTGTTCATTACAAACAGTATTGTTGCATTGTTGACATCTTCTTATTTCCTTACCCCTGGTGTTGCTTATATTTTTCTCACATACAATGCATATTTTTTTTGCAGATGGCATATTCACTTCTCCTTTCTTTCTTATTCAATATTGCAATCAATTATCCTAGGTCCTATCGAATATTTTAAAATTCACATTTCCAATAGTTTAACAATTGATTTTCTATGTGTATTTGTTAAAATTAAGAAGCATAAAGACAGATAATGCAACAATAGTTTTTATGAGAAAGGATACCAACGTTAATGTCGTATTGCAGTTTTAACAATACTGATGAGGTTTCTTATTGGTATTGTGCTGATACTGGTATTGTGTCGTTGAATCACAGCAATTGACTGTATCAGAGTTATCGTCCAATAAAACAGACAAAACTTGCTTTATATTAGTTGTTAATTGATGATACAAAATATTGGCTATAAATTTAATCTGTAGTTAAACATTCGTCTAGACAAATCATAGGTGGTAAAGAATTGCCTCTTAAATCTATTATCAAAATATGAGATAAGGGGAATGACAATCCATAGTTCATAAGGTGAAATAACAGAGATTTTTAATGGAACAGATTTACGATGAGTAAAGATGGAATGATAAAAAAGGAGCATAAAACCTAAATTTCCGAACAATATCTTAATTAATCGATAATGAAGTTGTAACCTATTCTATCTGCATCAAATTATACTATACGACAGTATGTTATATTATAATATCTATCAGGAGTTTTATAATATATTTATTTTAAGAATTTTAAATATATTGATAAATAATAACAATGATTGTTTATGAGAAATAAGATATTACTTTGGATTATTCCTTTGGTAGCTGTGATTTTGGTAATTCATATTAATTATTCTTTTGCAGCTAATAATGATCAATTAGACCCTGATATTGGTAATAAAGAGGAAAAGCATTATAATGTTAAAAATAATGATTGTGATACCCAATTCGAATGTAACACTCCATCGCTCGAACAATTACATAATCAGGATAATAAATGCGAAGGCAATGCCAAATGCACAAATGAGTCTTTTTCTAATATAGTACTTTGTAAGGATAACTCATTATGCTTATTTCAATACGAAGGTCCTTTTGAACTATTGAATCCCTACTGATTTCAAAAGATGGGTCATTATTATATAGGGTTTTGTTTCGTGGAAACATATTTTCATGGGGTTCCAAAATACTTTTACAGAATTTGATGCCTTCTTGTGTTGATTTATGCGTTGTTGCCCTTTTTCCATTTGCAACACATATTTTTTCAGTATTGGGCCTTTATTTCCAATTCATCGATAACATGTTTTTTGTTCCCTTATTCAATCACAAAAACTAAATAATGCCGTCTGATTAATTTTTGTTAGGTCCCACTAATTTTAATATGATATCGTGTACAATGTAAATCCTGTCTCTATAGATATTTGTAGATGATGTTGAAATATCTCTGGAGTCATCGAGGAGGGGGATCACATCAACTAAACCAGGCATTAATGATGTTTACATGATTTTATCTATAATTTTTTATAATTTTGTAACATATTACGAAGGCTGAAAATAACCCTCTAAATCAAGACAACAACTATAAAAGTTTAAAAAATTTACTTTATTTTACATATGTATGATTGTACAGCAATTAATATGTGATGAATGTAAAACCGTATTGTTAGAAAAAGATACTAAATATTTAAATGATGAAAAGTTTCCAATAACAGAAGAAGAAGCAAAAATGATTGGTAAGGATCATAGAGGTCACCAATGCCATATAGAGGTAGTTGAAAAGCTATAATGAATTAAGTTTAAAATTAAATGACAACGATGTATTATGCTTATCAAGCAAACTGATACATCAATTTTCGCGTCAAGACAGGCATAAAACAAAGCATGGGTATTGAAAAGATGGTAAATGGAAATTTAGTTTATTGTTATTTATTTATATTTATATTTGTATATAAAAAAAAACAATACCCTATGATATACTATAATTGAGAACATTCATATGTCGAATATGTATAAAAATTGCATACAAGACATTTATCAAAAGAATTCTCTCTATAGACAAAAGAAATTTTTGAAAAAGATTAACGAAAAAGAGGTTGAGGGATTGAGCATTTTTTACCGATTTTTTGGAATTATTCGGGTCTATGATGATAGGAAAGTAATTTTGTGGCTTTCTGAACAAAAATAATCAATTTTTGTCACGCCCATATTAGGGCCACCGTCAACATGAGGCCAAGAATCATTGCCCGTTATTTCATTTCCGCAGTACGCACATGTTATTTTTTCTTCACTCATGAAATAATGCTGAATAATAAAATAATTAACTTTTTACTTAAAGAATCCGTAAAAAAAGAATTTATGTGAGGCAAATAAAATGAAAATATTGTCTTTTTTTGGTAATGCCTCGGGAAACAATAACAAAAGTAAAAATCGAGACAAGTATAAAGAACTTACACTCGCAATCAAACAAATAGTATTAGAAAGATCAAAAAGCAGGTGTCAAAACTGTTCAAAAAAATTATCCGGGTCAACCCCACCTCAATTTTACCATATAAACGGATCAAAAAAAGATAACCGGCCAGAAAACTTACGTGCTCTTTGTTCAGAATGTTATGATGATCGATCACCAAAGAAAAATAGCAATATGTTCTCATCAATTAAAAAAATGCTTTCAAAAAAATAAGGAAACAATTGACTTTTAAATCTAATTTTTCTTAATTAAATAATTTATTATTGCAATACAATCTTTCCTACCATGAACGGGTGTAAGGTACAAAAGTATTCGTACTCAGAGTCTGTTAATGTAGACGTATCTAAAACGTATTTTTGGTTGTATAGTATTATAGATGAGTCAAAAGATTTACCATCATCTTTGGAACTTGTAACCGTATGAGGAGCGTTATCAAGGTTTGTCCATTCTATTGCATCACCTTTTTTCACAGTAATAGGTACAGGATCATATGGTGGGTTTCCTGGTCCAGAGGCACCTGCAGGTATTGAGGCCGGAAAAACTGTGGCGTTAACAACTTTTGGAATGGAATTATCTGTGGGTTCTTTTGCTTCTTGTTCGGGACCGGCGATTGCGCTGATTCCTATCCATGACGTAGAGATTATGGCCACTGAACCTAATATCATCAAGGATACACAAGCAATTGCAATCTTATTCAAAGATTGATGTTTTTTGAACGATGCAATAATAATTATCAAGGATGGAATGCTTATGGTGCTTATAATGGCAATATATGCGAGTATGGATGGAACTCTTGTGCTAATTTGAATTGCCCCAATTAGCCCGGCACTAATCAATAGGGTCAAAATAACCGCGGCGGATGTCTTTGCTTTTTTTGATCGGGGAAACCCGTCCTTAAACAGCCCTCCACTTAACATGATTAATCCAAAAAACATACACAAAAGTGAGACAGCATGCATTCCATCCATAAATGTTTTAGCTAAGCCAGATAAAGAAATTGTCACTCCAATAGCACCCACAGATGTCAAGCCAGCTCCAGGTAAGAGCAAGTCCCAATCCGTCATGAATATACGAATTAAATGGATATTATGTATAATTAATAGTTTCTTTATTTCATATGTTTTAGATATCCTTAGGTTTGAATAAATGTAGTTGACACACTTTCGTTATATTAAAATAAAATTTAGATAATCAATTTATTTTACAAAGAAATGTTAGTACATAAAGAAACATAATTTTGTCTTATGCGCATAAAGGTTTAATGTATTTTAATGATCTATTAAATAAAAAAATATATGCTATGTATTCCTTATTTGTAATGATATAAAGTCAAAGAAAATTGTTAGAGTTAAAAGATATTGGTATAATTTCTGATGCTAAAGAAATAATGGCACTGTTTCCTACTGTTAGTTCTGTACAATCTTTTTACAGGTTATCTTTACTGTCGCAGTTGATGGCTGCAATAGAAAACAACATTAAAAGCAATGTAGATGACGACGACGACATTGATAGGGGTTTAAAGATTAGGTTAATAATTCCATTTGATAAGGCAATAGATGAAATTACACAAAAATTTAGACAATATAAATGTATCTTAGTAAATTATGTCGATGAAATAAAAGAATATTCTATTGATAGATCTGTATTATTAATAATAGATAAAAAAGTCTCTATAATAATTGGAATAAATGAACAAGATGATATCAACAATAACAAAGATGAAAATAAAAATAATAATCTTTTAAAGTCTAAATCTATTTTCTTGTACAATAAGGACGACAATGATGCGAGTAAATCGGCTGTCTTTTCTCATATAACTGCGTTTGAAATCATTTGGAATCAAGCAGAAACTAAAAAAATGATTGAAAATGCCGATAAGGCAAAAGAAGACTTTATAAATATTTGTGCCCATGAATTGAGGAGTCCAATACAACCGATACTCGGATTATCGACACTTGTCAAAAATAAAATATCTGACGCCAATCAACGTGAAATGCTTGATGTTATTATCAGAAATGCAAAAAGACTTAAGAGATTAGCTGATGATTTGCTTGAAGTAACAAAAATTGAAAGCAATTCGATAAAATTAGATAAGGAAAAATTTAATTTAAATGATTTTGTAAATGATGTACTAATTGATTATTCAGATAAAATTTTAAATGAAGATACCAATAATAACTATACCTTGAGTATAATTAAATCTATTCCTAGCGATACTGTATTTTTTGTAAATGTCGATAAGGATAGGTTAACTCAAGTTATCTTTAATATTTTAAATAATGCGGTAAGAGCAAGTGGGGACGCCATTCATGATGGAAATCTTGAGAATGTGACTATACAATTTTCCTTGACCCAAACTGCGACAAAAGAAATCCAAATTAGTGTTAAAGATATGGGACCAGGTATAGACGCACAAATATTATCAAAATTATTTACTAAATTCATAACAAAATCTGGTAAAGGCATTGGACTGGGATTATTCATAGCTAAAAGCATCATTGAATCACATGGTGGTAGGATTTGGGCTGAAAATAATAAGGAAGAAAAAGGAGCAACATTTTATTTTACGTTGCCAGTTTTAACGCAATCTCAAAGGAATAATAACATGAGAAAAATTCTTGTAGTGGATGATACTCCGACTTTTGCATTATCATTAAAAAATACTTTTGAGACTAACGACAAATACACGGTTGATATACATGATAATCCTACGACAATGTTGCAAAAATTCGTTTCTGGATACTATGATTTTGTGATTCTTAATATTGAAATGTCTGAAATAAATGGATTTGACTTA
The DNA here is from genome assembly GCA_016782225.1 of Nitrososphaeraceae archaeon. GTDB lineage: Archaea > Thermoproteota > Nitrososphaeria > Nitrososphaerales > Nitrososphaeraceae > Nitrosocosmicus. The sequence goes on along the minus strand of JADDOW010000006.1, from coordinate 5,386 downwards.
AGCCAACAATTAAGAAAAAAAGATGATCGGGTGCAAGTTATTTTTATGACATCCGGAGGAACAAATTATGAGCCTCTTAGGGAATTGTATGGCATATCCGAAAAAACTCATTTCATTAAAAAGACTTTAGGTGCTGAAAAGATTTTAAAACAATTAAATGCTTTAGTTGGGGAAAAACAAAAGGTAAATCAAATTTAAAAGTTAGAGATGTTATTTTATATTACACACTGCCATATTAAATGTGTATCTTGCAAAAGATGACATATAGTATTGCTTTTCATTCCTATAAAGGGGGAACTGGGAAGACAACTATAGCTTCAAACCTGTCTGCCTTTTTGGCAAAAGAAGGCTATAGCGTATGTCTTTTAGATTTGGATATTTATGCCCCTAGTTTACAAACCTATTTTGAAATAACTCCAAAAAAATGGATAAATGATTATTTATATGGTGACGCAAAATTCGATGATGTAATCACAGATATTTCTTCTCTAATATTCAAAAAGGAGGATGGTGATAAGTCATTATCAAATGGAAAATTATTTGTAGGTCTTTGTGCATCTAGGAAAGAGGATTTTATCAAACTTGAAGGTGGTAACAGTGAATTTAGAAAACAATTATTTCACAAGTTAATAATGTTTAGGGAAAAATTAATCGAAACTTATGATCCCGACTATATAATAATTGATACGAGTCCTGGTGTGAGATACTGGTCTTTGAATGCATTAGCTCTTGCTGATGTGTTTTTCCTTACATTGAAGATGGGTGATATAGATATAGAAGGCACCAAAAAGATGGTTAATGAAATTTACCATTCTTTCACCACCTACGGTTCCAAATCCTTTCTCATTTGGAATAAAGTGGCGGGTTATTGCATGCCAAATATAAACAAAAGGGAAAATGTTGGTAATAATCTTTTAAAACTAAATAACGTAAACATCATTAGCAGAACCAACAAAAAAGACGGTCCTTTGTCTCTGTTATCTGAAGAAAATAAAAAACAACAACAACAACAACAACAACAAGAATTACAAGCCGAGGATCAGGAAAGAGAACAAATAGACACAGAAGATAAACTATCTAAGGAAGTTGGAATGAAAGTCATTTCCACAATACCGTGCTATTGTGATATCCAATTTAGTAAAAAAGAATTTCTGACGGCAGTGCAAATTCTTCATCCTTTCTCAGAACGTATAGGGTCCTTGGCTACATTAATGCAACAAGAGTTACAGGATAGAGATTCTGAATAATTGTTTTTCCATTTTTAAAATTCTGCATTAAAGGATTTCTTGAACGTTTAGACTTTACTAACAACATTGTGCTGGTTTATGATGTTGCAACACAATCTAAACAAAAGGAACACTATTCTCTTTTGAATCATATGCTGTCAATAATCCAAGACCATTCATCAATGCTCCAACCCGCCAAATTGGTATATGATCTGTTTTCCTTGATTTTAATGCCTTGGCTAATTTGTCCTCTGGCATTCTAAACCTCTTTCAAACTATCCAGCATTAATATGTTGTAGAAAACCTTTGAATATTTCAAATATAATTTAACACAATTATAATTATTTATATTATATTAACATGAATTTTAATTGTGGCTATAGAAATTGGTCAAATTTTGCAAGACTTTGCGATAATAATGGTAATCGCATCAGTCATGACAATAATTTCTTATAAACTCAAACAGCCATTAATTCTTGGATATATAGGCGCAGGCATAATAATTGGTCCTAACACTCCTCCATTCAGCCTCATAAGTAATACTGATGTTTTAAGTCTCTTTGCAGAAATGGGAATAATCTTATTGTTATTTACTGTTGGAATGGAATTTCCAATACAAAAGCTAAAAAGTATTGGCAAGAAAGCAACTATAATTACAGTAGTTGAACAGATAGGGACGTTAATTGCGGGTTATTTTGTAGGACAGGCTTTGGGATTTTCTTTTTATGATAGTATATTTATGGCTGTAGCATTATCGGTATCCAGCACTGTAATTATAATGAAAATATTGGAAGAATTGAAGGTTCTGAGGGAAGAGTCTTCCTATCTTACATTAGGTATTTTGATAATAGAGGATATTGTTATATTATCCATATTTGCCCTTCTTCAATCAGTGAGTGTTACTGGTGTGATTTCTTTCACTGAAATTGTAATGCCACTAGGTTTGACAGTAGCCTTTATTGCAGGAGTTTTAATAATTGGATCTAGAGTCATACCTCGATTAGTAGATTTTGTAGCAAGGACCAATCAAAGCGATGTTTTAGTTGTCGCTGTTTTAGGTCTTGCTTTTGGGTTTTCATACATTTCAAATCTGTTAGGGATATCTGTTGCTATTGGAGCCTTTTTTGCGGGTGTGTTAATTGCTGAATCAAAGTCTCATGCCGTTACAAGTATATTGACAACACCAATAAGAGACATGTTTGTTGCATTGTTTTTCGTATCAGTTGGTGCGTTGATGGATGTAAATTTGATACCTGTATTTATTATTCCATCATTGGTGTTAGTTGGTGTTACATCAGCGGCAAAATTTATCATCGTGTATCTCTCCTCCAGATATCAAGGCTTTAGCAAAAATACCTCGTTTGAAACAGGTGTCGTTCTTTCGTCCTCTCGAGGTGGAGAAATGTCTTTAATTGTGGCAAAGGGGGGGATAGATATCGGGGTTGTAAGTCCTTTTATTTTACCTATAATAGGCACAATAACAATAATATCTACATTTCTCTCTCCGTATTTGATCAAATTGGGTTGGAAACTGGCAGAAAGATCCAAAGATAACACATCAAAACACACAAAGGGAACCAATACCGACTGAGCCTATTTAAAGCAACGCAATACTGTTTTGTGAAGCGTAAATTCTATCCAACAACAATCATTTGAATTTTAATTTTTATCATGACGTCATATCGTCATAAATGGTGTCAAACTAATTTTACTCATTTGACATGAGATTCTTTTTTGGAATTGCATTTGGCAAAGATATGGATCCAAAAAATATTCGTAAACGGCTTTGAGTTGGCTTTATATGAATGGTACTTTGGCAATGATGAATAATTCAAAATGTTTATTTTCATAAAAACCATTATCTATGGTAGCTGTTGAATATTTCTTATTGTTGGGGCCACCATAATAGTATCCTTACAAGTGTGGACCGGGTGGTATTAATATTGATATCGGTTCTTACAATGGTTGCCCAATGACGGCTAGAAATGTCTCTTTAATTTTTGTTTCCTGAGACTACAATATGCGTTGACTTTTCATAAGCACACCCTTGAAGCAGACTATAACACGATATGACAAATGACATATAGCATTTTTACCAAACGCTTATAGCTTAGATTTTTGGTAATAGCCTTAAGTTGTAGCAGTAGTACACATGAAAAACTACTTCTGTATCTGAAAAGCATTATTATCACAGCATGTGTGGAGGCAAAAAACCAATACACGTGTTATTGTCTGCAAAAAATACTATTTAAAAAGCAGTTTTTTACTATTTTAAGCGACAAGCAGGACCCCTAGAGTGGGACTCGAAGCCATACCCTGCACTCACGGATTCGTCTGTTATACTTGTTTATAAATCGGGGAGGGAAGGGATTTGAATCCTTGTGGGAAAGGGGTTCAATTGTTTTGAAATTAATATCATGTATGTATTGTTTTTAGTGGAGAAAAAAGCCCAAGGACTAAACCAGATCCACCAAACAATGCAATAGATATTAGTTAATAGGTGGACCATAACAATATCCCAATGGCGGCCATACGGCCGCCGCTAACCCATAAAATCAATAATGCTATTTCATTCTTCAAGCACCCTACAATATAGGATAACAAAAGATTCTCTTTATCTAAAAGGTTGGCAGTTTCTTTTTGATGAATGACTTTAATTTGTACTCATAAAACTTCAGAAGCAGATTATAACCGTGAAGAAATTGAATTTCCGGCATCGTGAGAAGAGACATATGTTAGGTGGATGGCAAAAATGTGTTAAGTCAACCTACACAAGAAAAATGCACTTGGGATTAAAAAATAAAGAATTGTTTTTTTTAGTTCAGTTACTCTATATTTATCTCCTTTCCCTTTGGTTTTGCGTTTTCCCTTTTGCTGAATGTTATCTCAAGTATTCCGTTGTGGTATGTGGACTTTGCGGTGTCTGTGTTGGCTTCCTTTGGAAGTTC
>JADDOW010000006.1:0-1193 GCA_016782225.1 Nitrososphaeraceae archaeon | reverse complement strand
CTTTGGGCGTTGTTTGCCGTTACCTCAACTGCCTCACCATAGGCGCTGATCTTGATGTCCTCTTTCTTTACGCCAGGTAACTCCAGCACAACCTTGACCTCCTTGTCATTTGTGTTGATGTCAAGAAGGGGCTCTCTTTCAGCTGTTATCTGTTGTGATGGTTTGGCACCCTTTCCTTGAGAGGTACTGGTAGTTAACCCCATCTGTCTGGTTGACTTGACGTTGCCAAACTCCCTCACCTTTGGTTTGCCGTCAGGGCCAATAGTCATTGAATAACCGTATACTATTGGTCCCACCTCCCTCACATTTCCGCCATCAGTTGTTTGGTATTCCCTTACCAGCTCTTTTGGGGCGTTTGTTTGGATGTCCTGAAATTGGCCAAACATCCTTCTCATTTCCTCTTCCATTTCCTCAAATGCTCTAGATGGGTCCATATCAAAAAATCCTCTTCTCATATTGCCACCGCTACGGCCAAAAAATATCTTAAACAAATCATAATCATCAATATCTCTAATGCTCATATTTTCACCCTATATATTGTAATACGTATTAAAATATATATTTTTTTTTATAACAATATGTTCCATATAAGTAAGAAATGTAAAAATTATATTTTGGATTTGGCATATACTTCAACTTGGTGATTAGGTTATGAATAGAGCAAAAGAAATCATAAGCAAAAAAATTATCAATCCAGTCAAATCAGTTGGCAAGTCAATGCCTAAACTGTTTTCAGTTAGCCTGGTCTCTTTGCTCGGTTTGATTCCTCTGGCTTCACTACCTAACAGAGGGATAATGGCCTATGCGCAACAACAAGCACAAGCACTCGACCCATGGTCTGAGGCTTTGAGGACTGCCCAATCAAAGGTGGAGGCGGCAATAACACCTGGTGCATTTGGACACGGCGTTCCGAGCCTGTATGACCTTACAACACAAGATATATTGGTGGTATTTGGTGTTGCAGCAGTTGGCAGCATATTGGTGTATGTTCTTGCAGACCATCTGCTCAATCATAGTAAGGAGAAAGCAACAAAAAGTGACCAATTGATCGCTCCAGCTGCTTAAAGAGAGATTAGGCCATTTTCCTTTTCTTTGATATTCAGACATTTGTCAATATAATATTTATAAATCAGTTGAAGATGGCTCTGTTAACTTAACGACAAGCCTATATCTCGAAGATGTCCTATTTCATA
>JADDOW010000003.1 GCA_016782225.1 Nitrososphaeraceae archaeon | reverse complement strand
TTACAGCAAGGAGGTGATGTACGCTTAAGTTAACAGGGCCGAATATTCGCAACAATGACAACGAATTCAAAACATCAGTTTGTATCATTGGCACCACTTATAGACAAATAATATTGTATTATATAGACTTGATTGAACTTATGGTCACATCCCTGACTAGGCACATTTAATCAACAAACAAACGAGCACCATAAAGGTAATTTTGTAACAAATAGGATAATAGAACTTTTGAGAACTGTGGAAATGCATAAAGACATGTTTCAACTGTAATAATTATCCATGTCATTATTTGAGAATAATAAAGAGCAATTTAACTTAACTTAAATCCAAAGATGCAAAAACACCCAAATCCTTCGTTTATCCCTTGCAAAGGATGAATTGGCATTTTTCGTACAAGGACTTTTGAGCCGTACATTCAACCAGTCATAGATTCACTTAATCACCCATTCTCTTTTTATAGTCCCATTCAAATGTACGAACTGGCATAATTTCAATAGCAACTTCATTCCGCAGATGCTTTTCAGATAATAATAATCTGTATAATGCAGATGTATCTTTTCCCTTAAAATATTTTTCCAACAGCATTTGAAGAATTTCTTCACACTTATCATGGAGTATTGATGCATTTCCATACCCTCTAATGCCCCTATATGGAAATGATCTCCCGCAATCTCAAATCCACATTTTGGTGAATGTTTCAAGTAGCCAATTATCTTGGATGTATTTTGAGTAGCACAATAGAGTTTCTCATTTTTATATACATACCACAATGAGATAACCATAGGCCAATTTGAAGAAGATAAGCAGGACAGTCGCACCGGTATGTCACTACCAATCAAAAATTGAACCATATCTTTACTAATCATAAAATCAATTTGTGTGATACATACTTAAATTTGAATTCATTGTCATCATGTAATTTTAAAAAACAAAATACCAAGGAATTTGCGGAATCGCCATTGGAAAGTTTCATCACTCATGTTAAAATATTGCTAATGCCTTTAGCCCTAATGGCAAGCTGCAATTCATCTTAGCTAAAGCATAGCATGAAATGTAACCGGAAACCTCTTTTAATCATTGTTATATAATAAAAATATGACAGATGGTCAACAAAACAACAATAGCAATAAACCAAAGGATATCAAAAAAGACTCCACCCCTATTGAGGAGGATGAGGAGGAAAAGATGAAGAAACTACTTATAGAAGAAAAGCAACCGGAAGAACAATTACCAGTTGGAGAAGGGCACGAAACAGAAGTTATAGAAGAAAATAAAGAATGATAGCCCACATAGCATGTTAGAAATCCAATTGCTAGTCAAAAAATGGAGTTTTTTTAAAATCCCTAAGATCTTCAAATAAAAAAATCTCGGAATAGCGCAAATATTCTCACATATCACATCAACAAACCATAAACGTCTTTTCAACGGTTAAGATTATTAAAAGAAACAGGCAAAAGACAAATCGATATGATGGCCATTTCAGCAATTTTGACATTGCCAGTATTACAATCTAATTTCTCATATTATACAATAGCAGAAAATAACACTCAGCATTGCAATTTCGTTCTATTACGGAAACCAAAATAAATAATCATTATCCTTATCTATCGGATGAAAGTTGGTATAATATCGGATACTCATGACGATATAGAAAATGTTCAAGAAGCTATACAGATATTCAACAAAAATAAAGTAGACTATGTCATTCATGCTGGAGACTATGTTTTTCCCGGCATAGTTAAAGAATTTAAGAACCTAAACGCAAAGTTTATTGGGGTTTTGGGTAATAACGATGGAGAAAAAGATGGAATATCAAAAACATTTGTGGAAATAAATGGAGAATTAAAAGGAGATCTTGGAGAAATAGAAATAGATGGAATAAGATTTGGAATATATCATGGCACAAATAGCAGAATAAAGCAAATCATACATCATAGTCAAATATATGACATATTGATATGTGGCCACACCCACAAAAAGGAACCAAAAGAGTCTGGATCAATAAAAAGCAACAAAGAGACATTCATATTAAATCCAGGTTCAGCACATAGAAAAAGCGCAAGCATATCAGGATCTTTTGAGGAGACGGGTCAAATAATGCTTTTTGACACTGAAAACAAAGCATATGAATCCATATACCTTTCAAAATAAATCATTTTTCTTAAAGATAGTGACATAGAGTTAGGTTAAAATAAAATTAATTTTTAAATACATTTTCTATCCCTAATAAAGCAAAAAAAATTATGGATTAGGGATTATATTATTTCATGTATGAAGTGTCAATGTCAGAAATCCAACACCTGATGGAATCAAAGCAGTTCTCATAGGCAATCTTGCGGAATTAATTATAACTATTGATAAAAAATTTTTTTATCAACACACACATTGACCCCAAATAATACATAATTAGTAACCAAAGATTATTTTCAAGTCTAAAAGATATTCAGATCACAATAATGGTTTTTTCTGGATTTCGGTTTATTTATTTTCCAACATATCTCTACAAAAGAAAGTAATTATCACGATGATCTTTTCTTTCTTACAATTTTTTTTGCTTTTTGGCCATCCAACTCTACTTCGTCATCGATCATTGGTTTAGTTGACGGATTTAATTTCGCTACTTTTGGTATTGCCATTACAAAGTGAATATGAAAGCAGGAAAACGATTCGCATAATGAGCAATAAAGTTTACCGTTATTGAAAAAAATTTCGGCGGTTTTATTTTCTTTAAAGTCTTTTATATATATCGTGTCCCTGCTACAGCCATCCTCCGACAAAAAGGGAGCATAATGCTTTAGAAATTCATCCTTTTCCAATATATCATGAAGTAAATCATTAACAAAACCTCCAAAGTGCTCATTAACAAATGGTGATTTCTTTTTTTCTTCAATCCATTTTGCCTTTAATTCCTTAACCAAATCCACACGTAACGTGATCAATTCAGAACGTTTTGATCTAGGCATGTTAAATATAGTGTATATACAACCACACCATATTTATAATTATTATATATAAGCATATACAGTATGTCATATGTATACACTGCGTAATATATATTAACATGGTCAATAACTAAACTCTATGAATAAAAAACAATTTAAAGAAAAAACAATGGATTGTCCACGACATCTTTCTTGCAATACAGAAAAAAAGATCGCAAACAAGGGTTTGATTAATGCCATTTAGCATAAAGTGTGTGACACTTGTATTCACAGAGCAACAAAACAGAAAAAGAAACAACACACTCCAATAAATTCATTAGCGCATATGAGGAATTAATTAACAATAACAGAAAGCCGTTTAACATTCCACCTATTGACGATTTCTTTTACTTTCAAGATAAAAAAAACATTAGCATCATCAATAGATGCGAAGCAACACAACATCTCTTATACCACCTTGTCACAAGATTATGCATAGGGCATTCAAAAGACAACGAGAAGAATAAAACCGTTCTGATAGATGCAGGTGGCAATAATTTAGGATATCTTTACATTAATTTGACAAAAATGTCGGTTAAAGAGAAATTCAATAGGAACAAGCTATTAGATAACATAATACTGTCAAGAGCATTTACGCCCCATCAATTGGCAAACGTTCTCATTAATGAAGTACCCATACTAATTCAAAAGCTAAATTGCAAAACGCAAATAATAGTTTTAGACATATTTGACAATCTACTTTCCCCATTGGCCAACAAAGTTAAATCAAAATTAACAAAAGATGCTCCAGACGTTACAGAAGGTAAAACAAAACTGTTAAACGAGGTGTTGCAGAGCATGATTAATTTCTCAAAGGATCATTTTTCAGTACTCGCATTTACCAACCTTAGAAAAGTATTTAGTAAAAGTATTTTTTCACACTTTAACCAGATATTAGAAATAGCTAGCATCCATGACAATAAAAAAAACAAAAATGAAACAGTTCTCCACATGAAAACAATCCATTCCAAAAAGTCATTTACGCTTGGATGCATTTCAGAAAGTTGCGCGGTAAAAGGGAAATACATTGGGTAGAGCCACTCCCCCTTTTAGGCCATCAATCGATACAGAAAAACTGGCATGGAAACAATTTCGAAAACACCTTTGCAAGCAGGATAAAAAACTTTCAACCAACTATTCCCCTTCCAAAGATTTATTGTCATTGTTTATCAGATCTATCAGATCCATGTGTAATCCAAACCATCTTTATGCCCATCTGTTTCATAATGAAAAACATTCCAACCAACAACAATGACAACAAAAGTCAAAACACATATGGGGCAAAATGATATTGGACAAGAGATATCTAAAGGCAAAAACTACGAACAGACAATCAAAAATTGGAAGAAGTCCGCAGATTGTTTAAATGAAAACAATCACAACGCCTTTGAAAAAATGATAGAAGACGGTTATTTCAAATATTCAAAATCGGCAACATCAAACAAAAAAGAAGAATTTGATCAGTGCTTAACTCAATCGCTTTTAATGGCATTGACTCGTTATCAACAAAAACAAATTAACAATATCAAAGAGAAACAACAGAAAATTGTGGAAATCTTGCCGCATTGGTTAATCTACAAGGCATAACAATGACTACTGAAACTACTACAGGATGGTTGTTTGACAACTATGCTTTAAAAGACAAAATGATTTTGTGGGTAAAAGAGAAAAATGGAAATGTAAAAAGATTGGAACATGCTTGGACACCATCCGTTTACGTTGCATCGTATTTTAAATCGGATCTAAAACTATTAATCCAAAACAACCAAATTTTACCATTTATTAAGGAATATGATTTTGTGGAGAAATATGAATACCCAGGAGACAGTAAAAAAAGAGAAGTTTTAAGATTGGCATTAAACGATTCATTTCAAACATATAAACTAGCTCAAAACATCGAAAAGCACTGCAAGAGATTTGGCCAATACAGGTTATATAATGTAGACATATTGAAAGAACAGTCTTATATGTATGAGCATGACGTTTATCCAACAGGAATTTACGATATAATCAGGTGTAGCAATAAGAGGAACAACACCACACTAAGATGGATTCTGAACAATGATAACATAGGCTCTTTTGACTATACCATCCCAAGATTTAAGATACTTTCTTTCAAAATACATTCCAAAAAGGAATCACAGTGGAAGACATTTGACGATAAGATACAAAGTTTTACAATAAAAATAAATGGGGACAATGATATCCACACTGAAGAAGAAATCGAGATATCCAAAAATGATGAAACTGAAACCTTATTGGAGTTTTCCTCCGAGATCAAAAAAAATGATCCAGACATAATCATAACTTCCAACGGCGACCAAATCCTATTTCCATACCTGTTTTACAGGTCAAAAATTAATGGTGTTACAGACAAATTAAAACAAAACATAAACAGGGAGCAACCTAAAAACCTCAACCGGAATGGTATTGGGTCATCTGACACCACCTCGTCTCCATCATCCTCGTTTATTTCTTATGGCAGAATTCATTTTCGGCCTAAAGAATTTTATCTGCATGGCAGAATCCATATTGACACCGAAACATCCTTTATTTATAAAGAGACTGGCTTGGATGGTCTTTCCGAAATATCAAGAATTTGCAGGATACCCTTACAAATTGCTTCAAGGTCCACCATAGGAAAATGCCTTAGCAGCCTATATTTTTATAGTGCACAAAGAAACGATATACTAGTAGCTTGGAAGCCATCAACTTCAGAGATATTTAAAACATTTGCAGACTTATTGAATGCAGATAGAGGAGGGTTTGTTTTTGAATCAAGGCCAGGGATATACCAAAAAGTAGCAGAACTAGATTTTGTATCCCTCTATCCAAACATAATGCTGAAGAAAAATATTTCTTCTGAAACCATTGTTTGTGATTGCTGTTGTAATGATCTAGATAACAAGGTCCCAGGACTTGAGCACATATATCATATGTGTAAGAAAAGAATAGGCATAGTCCCTACTTCTTTAAAGCTAATTTTGGAAAGGCGTTTAGAATACAAAAATAGAAAAAGCAACAACTCATTAAACAACAATTATAAAAGTTGTTGCAATAAAAGACAAGCCGCTTTAAAATGGATTTTAGTAACATCTTTTGGATATTTAGGATTTAATAATTCCAAATTTGGAAGGATTGACGCCCACATAGCCGTTTGCGCATTTGCGAGAAACATTCTTATGCAGGCATCAAAAATTGCCGAAAGTCACGGATATGACATAATACACGGCATAGTGGATTCCATATGGATTAGAAAAAAATGCGATGAAAAAGACAACAATGATGATGACGATGCCTCCAATTATCTAGATTTAAAAAAAGACATAGAAGAGAAAACAGGTTTTCAAATATCTTTTGAAGGAGAATACAAATGGATAGTGTTTGACTCATCCAAAGGAAATCCAGAGCTGCCTGCCCTAAACAGATACTTTGGAGTTTTTAAAGACGGCACCATCAAGGCTCGAGGCACGGAAACAAGAAGACACGACACCCCGCCTTTATTTATAAAATTTCAAAATGAATTGTTACAGAGCATGTATTATGCGAATAATATTGACGAGGCCAAACAAATGCTACCCATTTTAAAAAGCATCTATAACAAATATCGGTATTTGATCCATTCTAAAAAGGTCCATCATTTAGATTTAGCATTTACCAAGAGAATTTCAAAGGGCAGCAATGAGCCTTCCAAGAGAAAAACAATAGAGAGCGCCGTAATTCAATTGTTGTCAAATAATGGAAAAGTGTTGCATGCAGGAGAAGAGATCAAGTACATAATTACGGATTTTAACAATAAATCACACCTAGAGAGAGCAATGCCAATTGAACTAATTGAAGATCCAGACCTTAACTATGACATTAAAAAATATTGTGAATTGCTACAGAATATTTACGGCTCTATAACGCAGCATTTCAATCAACCCATTCTATAATCATGACAGTGTTTTTGTATAGCTATACAGATAATCACGGAATATCCACAATATAATCAATCATGAAATAAAATGAGATAATGCATAAGACACCAAATTTCTTTTTGCATTCGCTCATTCCAACACGGATTTAAGTAACGGTAGTAAAAATACATATAACAATATTCTAAAGCATCAGTTCTCAATAACAAGAACAATCCCAAATCAATTACAGCCATTTCTTATTTCATAAAGTTCAATGTTTGATTTTTGATGTGAGTAATATTCGCAAGATCAGCCAACACAAATTCATTTTTACAAAAGGTATCAAACACCATAATGTAATAAACATTAGCATCTATAAAAAATGGCAGAACACCATTTTCTTCGTATGAGAAACAAAATTCAAACACATCATTGAGTCCATCTCATAATAACTCGAGGCCACCAGTATAAAAAGCAATATCCACAATATTAAAATAACAATATAGCATCATACGCCGTCAGAAAAGAATTCCTTTGATTTTTCTAATACTATTAGTTCGTCTTTTGTTAACGAATTTTTGTCCAATAGTTCTCTGAATTGCAGTGCATTAACAATGGCTTTACCTGAATAATGATTGTTAAAATAGACAAATGTTGAACTCACTTGCTCTTTTATCTTTTTTATTTTATCAGCCCAAGGAATCAGTTCGCTTTCTGAATACAAATAATCATACCAATAATGACTTTTACTGTCATTTCTGCCATGCAATCTAATTATTGCATGCGTGTTTGTTGAAAGATTATTTTCATCAGATAAAAATTCCAAGTTTTCTTTAGCAGGTGAATCGGTTAATACTGATGCGACATCATAATGCCGCAGCATTTCAAATGCACCTTCAGTATTCCATGAAGGATGTCTAAATTCAATTGAATATTGGTTGTTGCTTTTCGCACTGCCATCTTCCTCATGCAATTTGTTGAGGAACCTTTCAGTTTTTGCAAATTCCCTAATTGTAAAACTTGGAGGCAATTGGATGATGATTGTTCCTAGTTTATTGGCACCCTTAAGAGGGGATATTTTATCCAAGAACTCCAAAAAGTCAGAAATCACGTTTTTATCCAAATCCAATCTTTTTTCATGGGTAATTATTTCGGGGACTTTAATGGAGAATTTAAAATTATCAGGGGTTGCTTTGGCCAGACCCATGAATAACCCTTTGGTCATATTAAGGTAAAATTTGCTATAGAAGGTAGAATCCATCTCAACAGTATCAAAAAATTGCGAATAATATCGCAGTTTTTTAGTTTTTTTGTCAGGGTAAAATACATTCAACCATCCCCCTTTGTCTTGCGTATCATTATAGCTCCAACCCGAACAGCCAATAAAAATACGAGAGTTCAAAATTAATTTACCACAACTATTCTCCGGGGGTGCTATTTAAAAAACAAACTAATAGGATTGCCATTTATCTTTATGAAAACCCATATTCTCAACCGGATTAAAAAATTTTTTAATGGTTTTATCTAAAACAAGTTATTATGGGATTACCATGGATTGAACCAATATCACAAAAATTTGTAACTCAGGTAGGCTTAATCACATCAGATGGGATTGATGGCCCAAACATAATGGCATGCAAATGGACCCATCACATTTCATACAATCCAGGGTTGATAGCTATTTCTTTAGGCCTTAGTAAGGCCACTGTTAAAAATATACGAAACACCAAAGAATTTGGCATGAATCTATGCTCCACAGACCAATCAATACTTTCAAGTATAGCAGGTGAATACAGGGGAAGCAGCTATGATAAAATTGGCGCATCAAAAGAACTAGGATTTGAGTATTACAAGGCAAACAAAATCAAGGCGTTAATGGTTAAGGGGGCCTCGTTAAATATAGAGTGCAGACCATTTCAGGAATAGATTTCGGAGATTATATCATGTTTATTGGAGAAGCAATTGATGCAACACATAACTCCGAAAAACAGCCATTAGTTTACCATGATGGAAAATACTGGTCTTTGGAACCAACATTAAAACCAAAACTTCAGCAAAGGGAATTTATGCAAAAAGTGATAGAAAAACACAAAAAGATAAAGAAAAAAAAATAAAAAGAGAATTAAAAAAATAAAAAGGTAATTGAAGTAGTATTATATATACATTTCAACTCTCGATCCCCATTTCAATTCAATGCTATTAGATCACCAATAAAGTCAGATAATGAGGAGATAAACTCACCTATGACGAAAATAACGTTTACACAAAGTTTTACATAAAAGGAAAATCATGCATTAAATTCAAAAAGAAGCACATACAATTGATCCAAAATGAAATTAAAGCCCTATTTTTAGTCGGTACGCAAATAAATCCAACTAACATATAACAACATAGAACATTATCAGATTATCTCTCCTTTTTAACTACACCATTAAAATCATCATCAGAATTAAAAATCCATCGTTTTCTCTAAAAAAACAACAAAGTAACCACAATAGTAACTATCATAGTCATCGCTACAATAGCGAACCCTACTGCAGACCAATTATGCTCATCAACTCTATTCCATTGATTCCATATATTGCGGCTACAACCGTCAACGGCAAGAATATTGTATTAAAGATAGTTGGTATTCTCATGGTATCGTTCATTTGCAATGACACATTTGCAATATACAGATCTTAGGCAGAATTAATTGTGTCTCGATAAGATTCTATTAATTCAATTAGTTGATTGATATCATCATAAGCTATTTGAAGATACTTTATGTCCTCACTGTCTTTCTCCATATGCAATAAAAAATTCACTTCATCCCTAGTATACCATAAATACCCCCTTATGATTATTAATTGCCTTGTGGCCAAGTCCAAGGAATTTAGCTTTTTCTTTGAGGATTTTGCATAGATTAACTCCTGCTCAAAGTCTGTAATCGTTAACTCTATCGAAGTCAAAAGCAGCTCGTGCTTGTGTATGATTTCAGTAATCACGCTATAATAAAGTGCATCTATATTAGATGCTGTTATTGTCTTGTTTTTCTGATTAAATAAAATTCGGATGGGTGTCAATAAATCCACCTCAGAGGAGTGAACAGATATTATCCACCCTTTTCCACAATATAGATAAAGTCCTTTAATAATTAAATTTTCAAGGGTTTTGTATTTAATGTCAAGCAATATAGTAAACGTATAGTTTTAAAGTAGGTGAACAGGTTGGGTCTTATGCTTCACGTTCAACCACTTTGAGAGTGTCAACATCCAGGCCAAGTTCCTTTTGGATATAAAAAATGCCTCTGAGGACGGTTCAACAACATCCATCCATAAATCATAGCCATTATCAATATCATTTTTGTCCCCTTTTTCTCTCATTTCATCACGGTTGTAAAAAATAGTTGTTCGCAATACAAATAATCCCACCTAAAACATAATAAAGAGTACACAGAGCAAACCCACTGGCTCAACAATCATTTCACACATAGCAAAAAATGGAGAGGACATCGTTTAAAAATAGATTACCACTTAAGTCAGATGGCCAAACTTGAATGCAATATCCAAATTATGTATCTTTATATCTTTGGCAATGGAGGATTCTTTTCTTTTAAAGCCAAAATTCCAGCGATTACAAAAAGAATAAGGCCCGGAATTGCAAGAAATTGAATTGCAAGAAATAATGCCGCACCACATCCTATTAATGCTATCCCAACAATTTTGGTGTTTTTGATTTTAAACGCTACCACAAGTCCTGCGATATTAATCGCGATTATCAATATTGCACTAAGTAATGCCCCACCAAGAACCAACCCCAAAATAGGGATTGGTATTAAACTGTTGACAAAAAAGAATAAGAAGAGCCCAAGAATAGGTATAACAAGGCCAAGAATGACAGTTATAAGCGTAAATTTTTGATACTTTTTCATCCATGTAATAGATATTAATATAATATAATAACATAGACCACAACCATATTATGCATAAAATGCATAAATGGCATCAAAAACTTATATAAAAATAACCATTATTATTATTGTTATTGATGGCAATAAGGCCCGCTAAATAAAAATATACAAATAGACAGTTATTCATCTTCAAATAGCAATTTATGCGGGAATCATGTTTTTGTAATAGATACACACACCAAATTTTGCCTGCATGCATTAAATTTGTATAATTACCAAGACAATTTTAATAATATTATAAGTTTGTTTATAAAAACGATTTTCCAAATTTTTGGCAATCATAGTGGTTATAAACTATATTTTTATTACATAGTGTATGAATAACTCAAATACTAACAAGGACAATTTTGATTGGAAAGACAACACCATAGAATGGAATAAAATCGTAAAAAAAGAGGCAAGAGGATTTGAAAAGGGTGATGATCTTGGAGAAGTGCAAGACATAGGTAAAGAGTTTGTCGTTACAGAGAGGGGAAGACTGAAAAAAAGCAAATTTTATTTGCCAAAACATTTAGTGAAAGGATATGACGGGGAGACACTATGGTTTAGCATCACAGAAGAAGAAGCAGAAAACAATTTCAAAAAAGATCACCCACCAAATGAAGGAGAATATTCACGATATCACTCCGCCTCAGTAACCCAACAACTTAATACAGATTCTTCATCTGATTCAGAATCTACAGCGGATTCTAGCAAATCCCAAGGCAATTACAACTTGGAAGATCGCTTACCAATGATAGAAAGACAGAACAGGGTTAAAGATACAAGCAGAGGAGAAACATCAGCAAATTCCGTAATAGAAGACTGGGATTCAATTCTTCACAAAGGAGTTAGAACCAAGGAAATGAATTCTTTAGGTAATGTATCAGCTGTAACAGAATCATCCATAATCATAACATCAGAGGGAACAAAAGACGAATATAACGTACCAAAGGACGAAGTAGAAGGCTTCAACGGTTCTGAAGTGTTTCTTAATGCTACGTCTGATAGGCTAGACCAATTCAAGGTAAAAATTCCAAGGTAATATCAACCCAATCATTACAGAACCATTTTTTTAATCACACAATATAAAAATAAACAACAAATATCAACTGTTATTGGATAGGACAAACAGGTCAATTACTTTAAATTTTATTTGTTGTGGTCATGGTTTTTGGTATTAAGAGAAATCCAATAAACAATTATTTTATCACTTAATACAAATTACAACATAAAAAACCAGATTGTGACCAATAAAAATAAAGAGACGCAGCAGAACACAAATCATTATAATTATCATTACCACATACAATGGAGAACCATCACCATCAGGCTTGGTCAAGTTCTTTTATTCCCATTTGTTTATTAAGTTTGAGATCTTCTTTTATATCCATAATTGAAAATCAGTCCATAAAAAATGGTCTCAAGGGAAAAATATGCTAGAAAGTTATAATAAGAAAAGAAACTTTAAAGAGACTCCCGAGCCATCTGGCAACAACAATGCTACAGATACAAATTTCAGCCAAAATAGCAAAGCGGGTATGGATACAAATGCAAGATTTGTGGTACAGAAGCACGAGGCCACACGTTTACATTATGACTTTAGGCTAGAATCAAAAAAAAACAATGTTCTGATATCATGGGCTGTGCCCAAAGGCCCGTCTATCGATCCAAAGATAAAGAGACTTGCGATACTAACAGAAGATCACCCCGTAGATTACTTGCTTTTTGAAGGCAATATCCCTAAAGGAAATTACGGCGCTGGTTCCGTAATAGTATGGGATACTGGAACATATTCCATAGAGGTAACAGAAAACAAAGACGAGGACGTATCAGATCAATTCAACAGCAGAAAAATCAACTTTACATTGTTTGGACAAAAACTAAAAGGCAAGTTCTCAATGATTAAAACATCAAGGGAAAATCAGTGGCTTTTAATTAAAGTAAATGACACATTCGCATCCTCACATGACAAAGGAAAAGAGGAAGCAAATACAGATTTGATCGAATGCAATCCAGAATCGGTTTTAAGCGGATTAACAAACGATGACATAAAAAAAGCAAATACAGGTGAATTTGTCAAAGAATCAAAACACGGCAATAAAATCAGAAAACATCCTAAAAAGAATGCCCCATTTGATGATGATAATGACAACACTAACAGTGACCCACCAAATATTGGTGTGCTCACCCATTCATTATCATTTCCCACTTCAAATAGGCAAGAGTTTCCAGATAGAACTAAGCCCATGTTAGCAACTTTATCCAATAAGCCATTTAGCAGCCAAGACTGGGTTTTTGAAATCAAATGGGACGGTGTAAGATCTCTATCATATATACACAAATCAAGGGAAATACTCAAAATTAAATCAAGAAATGGAAACACAATAACTCAAAGGTATCCGGAATTGATTGAACCGTTAAAATCAGCAATAGACGAACAAAAATGCAATGAGTCCATTGTTTTAGATGGAGAAATCGTGGTTTTGGATAAAAACGGCTTTCCAGATTTTCAAAGTCATCAAAAAAGGATGAACATAAACCTAAAAAAGGATATTGAAATGCTATCCAGCCAGTTTCCCGCCACATACTACATTTTCGATATATTGTATCTAGACGGTTTTGATTTAAAAGCACTTACCCTTATTGAAAGAAGGGAAATCCTAAACGACATAATAAAAAAAGACAAGAGCAACAAAAGAATAAAAATATCGGATTTTATTGAAGGTGATGGCAATGACATTTTTGCAGGCATCAAGAAAATGAACCTTGAAGGAATGGTTGCCAAACACAAACTTGGCAAATACCACACCGGTTCCAGGTCAAAGGAATGGTTAAAGATAAAGAATACAAAAACGCAAGACTGTGTGGTAATAGGCTATACAAGGGGAGAAGGCAACAGAGAAAAATACTTTGGGTCCATTCTTTTGGCGGCTGTTGACAACAACAAATCACCTAATGAGAACAAATTAAAATTTGTGGGGCATAGCGGTAGTGGTTTTGATTTTGAACGACTCCCACATATATACAACAACCTTAAAAAAATCAAGGTAGAAGAATGTCCTATAGACCATATTCCATATACAAACAGGGAAACAACATGGGTTAAGCCAGCTCTTGTGGTTGAGATAAAGTACAGTGACTGGACAGAGGACAAAATCATGAGGGCACCAATATTTTTAGGATTTAGAGAAGATAAGAATCCACAAGACTGCATCATAGAAGAGAGCGAGCTTAATGATGTTTCGAATTTTAGAAACGAAATCAAAAACGAAATCAAAGACAATACAATTCATGAGACGTCACCAAAACCATCACCCCCTGATTATCATCAGACCGTTTTCTCAAATCTTGATAAAATATATTGGAGCAAAACGAAATTTCGCGGCCCAATCACGAAAAGGGATTTAATTGAATATTATGACAAAATTAGTTCTTTTATCCTTCCACATCTTAAAGGCAGGCCACTATCACTAAATAGATACCCAGACGGGATTAATGGAAAATCATTTTACCACAAAAACTGGCAAAATGAAAAACCGGACTTTGTACAAACCATAAAAATCCATTCCAAGTCTAGAAATGAAGACATCAATTACATTTTGTGCAACAACAAGGAAACTTTGCTGTGGCTGGCAAACCTTGGATGCATTGAAATGCATCCATGGTACAGTAGAGTCAATAATCACGATTTAAATGGCGATTCAGAGATAGACAAATGCGGCCTAAACTACCCCGATTTCATAGTCTTTGATTTGGATCCCTACATATATTCAGGTAATGAAGGCAAATACCAGGAACCAGAATATAACTTGAAAGCATTTAAAGTGACAGTAGAAACAGCCTATCAGCTAAAAGGCATTTTTGATAACATAAATATAAAATCATTCATAAAAACCTCAGGTAAGACGGGTCTCCACATATTTGTCCCAATAATTAATTCATACACCTATGGTCAAACAAGATCTTTTGCCCAAATCATAGGCAAGATGTTATTCAAGCAGCTGCCAAACAAAATCACAACAGAATGGAATACCGAAAACCGAAAGGGAAAAGTATTCTTTGATTATAATCAAAACTCTCTTGGAAAGACAATAGCTTCCGTATTCTCCCCTAGGCCCATAGATTTAGCTACCATATCCATGCCAATAGGATGGACAAATTTAGAACATATCGTTCCTACCGATTATACCATAACCAATGTATTAGAAATACTTGAAACAGAAAAAGATCCCTGGAAAGACATTTTCAGCAATAAGCAAGATCTTGTGCAAATTCTTGGCAACATATCAGAACCACCCATATAATAACAGTACCAGCATAATCAATAAAAAAAGATAACCAAGATCTGTTATGGTAATACAAAAACGTATTTTATCACATCACCTATTGGCAGGTTTGCTTTTCTGCACACTGGCCTTTAATGCTTCAAGTAGGTTGTCACCCACACCATTCTCATCAACCCTATCCTCAGAGGTGTACACCTTTCCGTGAGACTTTGCGGTTATCAGCTCTTCTAATTGTTTTGTGTAATCATCAGAATATTGGCTGACATCGAATTCTTTGCTTGTTAGATTGTCAACCAAAGTTTTCCCTAGTTCAATCTCCCTCTTATCTATAGGAGGCAATTTAGCAGAGGTTTCAGATCCAGGCATTCCATCAATTTCATCGATAGGCTTTATTTCTTCTTGATACATTAATTGATGCATTATCAAACCTTTTTGATAGGATCTCAACGCTACAAGATGTTCCTTATCTTTCAGCACCACCTTGCCTATCGCAATTTTGTTTGTTTCCTTGAGGGTATTAACAAACAATACATACGCTTTGCTAGAAATAGAGTTATTTGCTCTTCCTTTGCTTGCGCTGTTTCTGCGGTTATCGTTACCAGCATCTGGGGCAACATAATAACTCTTTTCAATCAAAAGGGGATCAAATTCCTTTTCATCTATAAATTCCTTGATATCTATTGTTTTTGTAGTTATTGCCTTTATTTTATCCAAATCTTCTTTTTCAACCAAAACATAATTATCTTTTGATACTTCATAGCCTTTCTTTATTTCCGAATAAGGTATTTCCCTTTCTTCTATAGGACACCATTTTTTGTACTGAATCCTATGTCCTTCCTTATCCAACTGGTTAAAAGAAAACTCATTATTTTTATCCGTCGTTGTATATAACTTGATAGGGATATTTACCAAACCAAAGGATATACTTCCCCTCCATATACTTCTGGCACTCATATGATATTATACGCCCATATGATCAAAATTATAAAATATATTTAGGACACGTTTAAAATAATATTACAATTTACTTTAAATATTTTATAGGGAGTATGTAGTTTAAAAATATATTATTACTTTATAATTTAAAATCATAGAACTCCGCCCATTTACCCATCTAAGAATATTAAATCGAATATAGTAGGACATTTAAAGGTATTTCAATCAATTTGATTGATTATTACATATAATAAAATGGTAAAACCATAAAAAAATATTAATGCGATTAAATCATTTCATCACCAAATAAAGATATTTGTGCCATCACATCAAATAACATGCAGCAAATTCCAGGTAATACAGGCACTAAATACCATCAAATAAGACTTCAGTAAACGTTTTAATCCGTTTTGCCGGAAATACAGAATACCAGACTTATCCTTTGCTTATGGATATCATGACAATTATGTGTTTAAATCTCCACTTTTGTTGTTAATGCAGGTAAAAAAAACATATTACTATAAATATAATCAAAAAGTAAATATATAATGTCAATGGATACAACTTTTTCTAAGGTCAATAAATATAATATTTATTTATACTCACTACAAATAACGGCTTTTCTGCACTATTCTAAATTAGGAATTATTCAAAAATAAAAGAAACAAGGTAATGAATGAGATATAACATACTTTAAGGACTATCAGACAAAAGTTGACATTTGATAATGTTAACCAATTCTAAATCTCATCCAATGTCATATCAAAATAAAGTTTGCAAAAATCTTTGTAAAAATCAAAATAGGTACGAAACACTCAAAATACGTAAATGGAGAGATGAGTTTCACCGATGGTGTCAAGAATGCGAAATACTGTTTATTAATTGCGATAATTCGCTTTGTATTTGCTGTGGTAAAAGGTTAAAATACAAGATAGGTACTGCTTTGGAAATTCAAAAAGAAAAAACTAAACGAAATTATACAAAACAAAAAGAATGGAGAAATAAAAACAACAATGGTCAAACAGATTCCTCATAGCATACAACAAGAATAGTACAAAAAAATAGAAAACATACAGAAAAATTAAATTACCAAGTTAATTTGAATGTCTAAAATGTATTTGTCCATTTAATATAATCTTAATAGTAACATAAACTCAAAGATAAAACAGTTAACCTATACAAGATTAAAAATTAATCATACTAATCCAATCTGTTCATTTTCAATTTAGTGCAATTGAAACCACATCTTGTCACGACAATTGAAATAATAACTTTGTATAACAATTAAAAAAAGATAAATAACATCAGATTACAAAAAACAGGAAATTGATTTTATTAAAAGAATTGTCAAACAATTTTTCTAAAAAATAATGGTAATAGGGCAATCTACAGAACTGCAAAGATAAATCAAAAATGACAAATAATTTAAATATTTATAATGAAAAAAATATGGATAAAAACTACAATATTAATATAGAATTTATAGAAGTTTTAAATTTTAACCATCTATTTCTTTTTATTATAACAAAATATTGTTATTCTTAAATAGTTCGCTCAATTATAACATGTAATATGGCTCAAACTAAGAAAAATGACAAAAGGGGATTAGCTTCTGCAGATAAAGAAACAAAACAACGCGTCGCTAGTGAAGGGGGAAAGGCTTCTCACAAAAACGATAGCAAAAGCAAGAAAAGTAAATAACCCTTTATATTCTTATTACCATTTTTTTAATGCACATCATTAAGACATAGTTTCAAGGTTAGTTCAATGATGTTATAGGTCAAGTTTAATCACAGCATAGTACATTCCCCTGTACATAAAACAATAATTAAAAAAAGATTATGACAATTCTAGAGTAATGCAGACAATTTTAAAAGGTAAAATATAATACAAGAAAGTATCTTTATATATTTTCGTGTGTTATTAACTTTTAATGAGTAATGCAACAGAAGAAAATAACAAAAAAAATAAAAGCCTAGAGCAAGCCCAAAACAATCAATCTGATGTAGGTGATGCAGCAAGCAATCCTGAAACTAGCGGCCCTGCTGATAACACTAGAGATCAAGCATTAAAAGTAACTGACAATAATAAGAATGAAGAATAAATTTCCTAACCATTTTATTTTTGTTTTGCACCTATGCAAATTTTAAGTTATCGTGTTTTGCAAATACTATATCACCGGTTCAAACCAATTTAATTATTTAACCAACCAAAACGCAAGATACACATCTCGGAATTACAAACCTATAATACCTTTTCGTACATTACATTTTATTTATATCTTGTTGATAAAATCAATTGATGTCAAAATCAACAAAATCATCTAAAGAAGACCAAAAAAACTTGGAAAAAAAGCTAGGAGAGGTTTTAGGGCTTGAAAGAGCAGCTCAAAAGGCAGTGGATGAGATAAATTCAATGAAATTAATAGAGTCAAGCTCAAAGAAAGAGGTTTTAGGTATAAAAGAAGAATCAACTTCCCATCAAGAACGGATTGAAAAATTGATTTCTGATACCATAGGTGAAAGCGAGGATTTGAAAATAGATCAAGACAGCATAAAGGATATTGCAAAAGAAACAGAAAAGAGAGCAGTCAAAATGATGAAAACATATTTGGGAGAAAATCCAGACTCATCAGAAGCGATAGAATTTTTAGCGTTAGCTGAAGGTGCAGAAGTGATTCATTACGAGATTTTATATGCAATAGCCAAAAAATTCAAAGTTAAAGAATTATCAAATACCGTATTTACAATCTTAAAGGACGAACAAAAACATTTGCAGCTTTGCACAGACTTGGCAAAAGAAAACGTTTCTTAGTTTGCTAATATATAATATGGATGGCAAATAGTATTCAATTTTTTTCATACCGTAGAAATACACTTTTGCATACTATACTGGATACACATGCAGTCAAACAAGTTTCAAAGTATCCACCATACTGGGGTGAAATAATGTTATGGGACAAAACCAATTTTAATCGCACCAAAATGAGGAAATTCCACAAATTAAAGATCAGACATCCATGATTAGGGTTTATAATTAATAAATAGTTTATTTTAAAACATGATTTACGCTCAAAAAATGAATGAATACCACTAACAAACACATTGCGGTAACCACATTAAATCTATAGACATTTTAAAGAGAGCAATAAAAGCGGGTTTATAAATTAAAAATATTAATTGCGTACAGCATCATACCAGGATATATAAGAAGAAGAAGTGCCCGAGTAACCAACCAGTAATGTACAAATGTCAAACTTTAAGAGAAAAAATTTGAAATGCTGAAACTCAATTTCCGATGTCACACCATCCAAAACACAAAACAGTTCAAAAACAATATTTGAAAAGACAATAAGATTAGCAACGAGCAAGCACAAAACAATTAAAGCATATAGCCCGCATATAAAACAGTTAAAGGCGAAATTAATTGATCAGCTTACAGAAGTTAGTTATCCCCGGTATTGTAATAGGGCTTGCGGGCGGAACAATCATGTTTATCCTTGCATTTAGTTATTATCCACAAAAACATGTCAACATTAATCTAAATGGTAACTGCTATGAATTCCTAGGTAATGCTTATGAGGACTATAAAGTTCTAGAATTAGAAGAAGAAAAAGAAGTAAAGAGATTACAGACTCAAGCGATAGGGGATCCAAGAAACATTGTTCCCATAACCTTTAGCGGCCCAGAGAAGGATACCAGTGATTTTGCCAATGCAAACAATATAAACATCACATACAAAAAATCATTGGATAACTCTACAGCAATAATAGACAAGGCAATACTAAAGGGAACTATCCTCAATGGAGATCTAAAAAACCTGGTTAATAACTCTTACTCAAACAATACAGGGTCTTTTAGTAAAACGGTACTGTTCAGCCTAGGCATTCAATCCAACCCACACATAACAAGTGAAGAGAGTCTTCAAATTAGTAAAAATATCAACCAGTTTACTATAAATGAGATCAAGAAGATCATTGGCAATAATGATGGAGTCACAAAAGCAGAATGCAGAAGCAAAATAGTTTACGAAGACATATAGCACCAGATGGCATGTAGATAAAAAAACCAATTCATTTTAAAAAAGCAATTTAATTTTATTTTTAGACGGACTCATTTTTTATGCTTGACACAACCACATAACTGTTTTGTAGATTTAGAAAAAGCATCCACCAGATGCAATGTTCAGCATTCCATAGAATTCTGTACATACAGGTTTTCCATGACAGACATAATTTATTGCGGACTTTATGCACAGCAATAAATTAAGAATAGTGCCAGAGTTGGTTTATGAGAAACATATACATTAAAAGGCAAACAGACAAACCAAAGGTAAAAGGTAACAACATTGACAGCACATGTATCATATAACCAGTTTAAGAGATTTGGACAATATTTATGATTCAATGCTTAAATAATAAAATAAATTATTTATTTCATGAATATTCTAAAAACGTTCAAGATTAACGATTCACCTGTTGACATAAAAAGGCCTCAGTATATAGAAATGCCCAAGGACACACAAGTTATAGGATACCGGGACCATACAGGTGAATCCCTGATATTTTGTTTGGTAGAAGATTCAGAAAAAACAAATGAAATCAGAATTTTTAAATGGATATCCACTGACGAATTAGTGGACCCCAAGTATACGTGCATCGGGATAAAATCCCGACGGGACGTTTGTCTATTTGACACAAATGAAATCCAACCACAAGTTTAACTGTAAAAAAAGCAACATCACAAATTGGATAAATAAGGAAAACTATTAAAAATCAAAAATCTTCACACTCGCCATCCTAAATCAATATTCTTCAAAGGAGATGGTATACTTGGGGTTTGCTGCATTGTTTAATTGACCCACATTTCACAGAAAAAGAAAATATCCACTTTACCAAAACAACACACAACTCCAAATTCATTTAAAAAAGCCTAAACCCAAAGCCCCATGTCACTTTGGGTCTTCCATAAAAAATATCAACACATACTGATTAAAACCATTTACCGCCATAATTCATTTATGGAGTTTAGTCATAAATCAAAGAAATAATGCTCAATATCAACCTTTATGTTGTTCCTTTACATTTAAACCAACTGTAAACTAACACAATTTTAATCATTTAGGTTGTACAAAATAAATCATTTTTTCCTAACGATCATCTAAAAGACGATACTATCGCATTTAGCCTACATGCCATTCTAAAAGATTTCACCGCCTTCTTAATCTGCCTAGGGAAAGAAATTCTCCATTGCATATAAGCAAGGCATTATTCTAAGCATTGCTATTGTTTTTTCTTATTTTTGTATCCACATCTGCTATACATCAAACTTTGTGGAAAACAAATCTCAACAACAATTTCATGGGATTAAAATACAAGTGACCCCCCCATTCGCAGGACTTTCGAATGACATAAACCCAGTTAAGCAAATAGATTGTCTTTACAAACCTAAAGATCATATTAACCAGAAAAGTTATTGTTACCATTATTATAACTATATTATGTTCTAGTGAAAGGATTATTGTTATTTGTTTGTATAAATTTTTGTATAACTTGATATTAAGAATCGTTATTCAGCTAAAGGACATAAAATCATCTTAGTCGTTTAGAACATAAATTTCAGACATATCTATCCGAACAACCCCATATATTCCACAGATTGGTTAAAGAATGCAAGGTAAAATATTAAAATGAATAAAAGTCAAACAATTTCTGTAATAGCTATAACCATATTTGCAGCTATACTGTTGGTAGGCCCAGTTGCAGATGATGCAAATGCACATAACAAAAAACACAAAGAAAGCTCTAAAAATAAGAATGACAAGAATGACAAGGAAGATAAAAAAGAGTATTCTAAAGACCAAAAAGAGGAAGACAGCAAAAACAATATGGCAGATCAAGGAATATCCCAAACTCAGTTTAGCGAGCAGTTTTCAAAATGTATTTCAGGCGGCGTAATGACACTCTCATGCAATAATGTAGATTTGCAAGCAGCTGCAACCGTTGGAAACAATGCAATAGGACAACAATAATCCCCCACTTTTTTTCAAATCAAGTCCACTCAGTCAATTTTTTATTCTAGTAATTATGTTAATTGAGTTTTATGTATAATTTCAAATCATACAAATCGCTATCACACTATTTACCTTATAGTCACATCAACACCAAGGTCCAAGTTCAAAAAACAAGTCATCAGTCAACATAAATTTACATCAAACACCTCAAAAAAAAATTTTATATGCGGTCAATTTACAATCGCTATATTTTGACACAGTGTTCAATCATCCATAACCCATTTCAGAAAAACCATGTGCTCGCCTTGAAAATATATATATAAATTAATAAGCAAACAAACACAAATCATTGAACAATGATATATCTCGCGCTTGGGAATACCACGAAAATACCAAACATTCAGAAATTAGTGTTATGAACTCAGGACATTATATAGATTGGAGTGACCGTCCAAATCCTTTTAAAATTTATACAGAACTGCCAACAATACCGCTTCCATCAGATTTAGCGATTCCGTCTTTAAATGCCAATTTGGCAATCAATAAATTATATCCACAATCAAATCAATCCAAAGCCCTTAGCAATGTTTTTGACAATACTACAACCACCAACACTAAAACCAAAACACTGACATCAAAGGATATAGCTGAAATACTTTTCTATTCGGCCGGGATTACAAGAGAAATAAAATACGATAACGGTAAATTGTATATGCGAGCCGCCTCCGCTACGGGAGCGCTCTATCCAATCGAAATTTACATAGTTTGCAAAGATATCTCGCCGGATTTAAAGGCGGGGGTGTATCACTTTAACCCTGCAGAATTCAGCCTCAAAAACATTCGCAGAGGGAATTTTAGCCACACATTAGCATCAATAGCAGGAAACAATCAACATCTGTCAAAATCCACCCTTACAATAATAATTACATCATATGCATGGAGAAACGCATGGAAATATCAAGATCGTTCATATAGGCACTGGTTTTGGGACTCTGGTGTAATAGTAGCAAATCTTCTTGCCATAGCCACATCAAAGAACCTCAATGCAAAATTGATAATGGGATTCATAGATGACGAGGTGAATCGCCTTCTATCGTTAGAAAAAGAGAAAGAAGCATCAATAGCTATGTTGGCCATAGACACGGAACCAATCCACAGTTTTGACTCTGGAATCGATGATGCAAAAAAAGAAAATTTTTCAGACTTACCCCCTCCAAAAAGCATTCCCCTGTCAAGGGAAGAGACACAGTATCCTGCAATATGGAGAGCTTATGACAGCTCTAAACTATTTGATGAGAATGAGGTCAAAAAATGGGTAAATTCAGGATTAACCCAATCGGTTAATTTTTTTTCCCATAGAGAAGATTCAACTCCACCCAAAGAACAGATACTAGAAAGACAAGATTTATCAAATGAACATCAGCACTCCAATGTTCTTGCCATTGGAGAAACAATATTAAGGAGGGGTTCAACCCGCAAATTTGCCAGGTCCCCCATTTCATTTCAGACTCTTTCAAGCATACTGTATAACTCTACAGGAGGGATATCAATAGATTTTAAGAAAGACACAGAGTCATTGGTAGAAATTTACCTAATTGCCAACAATGTCGAAGGCTTAGGCAACGGAGCCTACTTCTATAACCGTTATTATAATGCATTAGACCTCCTAAAAGCCAAAGTATCAAGAAATTTGTCAGGATATCTATGCTTAAATCAATCTCTGTTCTCCGATGCTAGTGTGGTTTTGTTTATGATGTCCAATCTAGACAAAACTCTCAAAGTACTAGGCAATAGGGGATATAGAGCGGCCCAATTTGAGGCAGGCATCATTGCAGGAAAGATATACCTATCGTCTTATGCTCACGGAATAGGCGCATCGGGGTCCACATTCTATGACGATGCGGTAACGGAATTCTTTTCGCCTCATTCCAAGGATATGGATACAATGATAGCAGTAGGCATAGGAGTTCCATCATATAAGGCTCGTGCAGGAAAAATCCTACCAGTTAGGTTTACAAAGGAGCAGCTAGTGAGAAATTATTCGGTTTGAACCCCATGACACGCATTTTCCTATACATTACCTAAAGAAATACAAATCCAATTAAATGAACATATCAAATGGATTTAGATATTGACTCAAAAAGCCTTGTTACTCTAAATGCAACTATAATTGGAGGGTTCTTAATACTATTAACAATCTCCTCCTTTTCACCTGCTGAATTTCCTAATCGATCAATATTTGTATCCATAGCGGTCATAATAGTAATTTTTTTTTCTACTGCATGTTTTTTTAGTCTAAATAACAAAAAGGAAAACGCCATGAAATTTAGCAAAATAGGATTTATCTCCATTATTGCATTTATGATGTTTATAGGAACAGTTAATATCATCAATATCATTGACCCCACTATTTGGAGTAAAGAGCCCATCACATCTAAAATAGCTAACAACAACAGTACCGCATCCAATAATTTTGAAAATCCAATGGATAACAGCCAGGTCAAATAAAAAATTAATAAAAACGTAAATTGGCATCTGTTGCAATATTTACCTCATCCAAAATATAAAAAAGACAAAAGATATACACATGCCCACTGGCTCAAAAACCACATCAAATTAAAAGAAGCATTACGTATTAGTTGGAGAACCAATTGCTCAAATTACAAACAAATCTTAAACCACCAAACTACAACACTATCGTTTAATGCATATGTAATCCGAATTTGGTTTTAACATAAACTTAAATATTTTTAATACTAGAAAAATTTATGGCAAGATTAGTAAAAAGAGAAGGAAAAGGCCCCATGGAAGTTAAAATGGGAAATGTCAGCAAATGGATATGCATGTGCGGATTAACCAACAATCAACCATTCTGCGACGGTGCGCATAAAAAAACAGCTGGTGAAGAAGAAGGAAAAACATATCAATACAATCCAGATGGCACAAGGACAGAGGTACAGTAAAAGAAGCATTACACCATACAATTCGCATATAAATAAAATAAAGAAATTACAAATATTTACCGCTAGAATAAAAACATTATCCTGATAGTTTTTGTGGTATGGATAATAAAGGCCAATAAATTCTTTAGGCTCTTATAAGAAGTTTTAAGTAAGAATGTGGAGCCCTCTTTTGGTTCTTCCCTGGAACTAGGGCACATCAAACAATATTAACAGAAACAATATTTTTTTCGATTTTATTTGTTAAAATGTTTGACTTTTGTATGGTGGGTGAAAGCATTGTTAACAAAAATTTTGGCAGGCATATTGTTATGATTTTTATTGTGTTTTGTTATTTTTTATGCTAGTTTGCACACATGATAAAAATTTCATTTTGTTATCTTTTTCCCACATATCTTCAATTTTTTGTAAATGAACGAATATTTTGGCAGTAGCTTACCGAAACCTCAAAATGTGCCAGGGGCCGAAAGCACCGGAATATTTTATGTGGACTGAATCCAATAATAATAATAATAATAATAATAACATCTAGAATTTACAATCAAGGTTCATCATATTCTACAATTGTTGTTCGCATAACTAAACGTTCTCTTTGGCTTGGACATGTAGTTTGCAGCAAATTTAAGCCTAAATTAAAATAAATCTTCAAAAAAAGAAATAAAACCCATGTCACATAAAAAAACAACATCCATCCATGCTCTTTGTTAGGCCATGGCGAATATTCCAGTTTACAATACAAGTCACGGAATGCTGTTAAAACAATGGTGAAAAAAATCAAATCACCCAATGCCATATTCCAATAATTAATAGGAAAACATCAACAATTCATCAATAATTATTTTATATATATATTGCCACCATTGATTTTTATGTCGTGATCAATACAAAGTGTTAGCTCAAAATGAAATCATAAAGGAAAACTTGCAGTTTATTTTATCTCATTTTAATGGTCAAGAATACAAGTTTCCAAGAGCCATAATGACTTTGAAGTCAAAAGGCCAAATATATTCAAACAATGAAGAGGAAATATTCCATCATTTTTTAGAATCTGATTTTATAGGGTGCAAAATAAACGGGTATCCCTTTTTTGAGAAAGAAGACAATGTAAACAAATTATCTCCAAGCTTTCTGTTTATCGATCTGGATTTATCTTTATGTAATGTATGCAAATATCCAAAAGGAAACTAGATTACATTTTAAAACAAACTCAACAAAATAGAAAAAGAAATCCACGGCAATCCCACTGTGCTTTGGACAGGAGATGGTTACCACATCTACTTACCAATTATATTTTCTAGCTCAAAGGATAATGAAAAATATCCATTAGAGTTTGTTGACCTGTGTAATGAATTCACCCCATATGTTGATAGTGATTTGACAACCGAGTTTATGGGATTTGCAGCCAAATATTTTACAAACAACCATCAACAAAAAGGCACAAAACAAAATGACAGTGCTTCAGTAACATCTTGTTTCGTCACGGTACCAGAAACCATCAATACAAAAGATAATTCTAAAGCCAAAATAATACAAAAATGGGATGGAAAAGCAACTAACGTCAGTGCAATCGCTCCCCATTTTCTAGATAACCTCATACAAAGAAGGACCGAGCATAAAACAATAGATAAGTAATGGAAATCCACATATACAAATATATTAATAAAAAATCAACACATCTAAAAGCACACTATAGATGTTATTTATCAATTCGTTTTTAATGGGCAACCATGTATTGCGTAGTTGGCTTTTTTAAAACACATGACTGAATCCAATCATCTCTTATTGCACAGCACATATATTTTATGTATCGCTTATTTAGAAAAGTAAAGCCAGTTTTCCTTGATGTTCACAAGGTTCCATTTAAAGAAGAGAACCTGCGGGAGTTAGTTGATGCGCCTATGGACGAATATGGTGTTAGCATGTAATCTTTTTTACAACAAGGATGCCGGTGTACGTTTTTGCCTTTTAGATGCCCCAGACACGGAAGCCGCTATCAAACATCATGACAAGGTGAACATAGAATGCGAATGGATAACACAGGTAACCATGGCAAAAGTAAACAAAATTATGTCGAATATGGAAGATAAAAACAAACAACAACCATAAGAAGCCTCTTTCTTTTCCCCAATAAACTAGGATTGTTTACCATTAATTTCTATTATGTGTCTATTCCTTTTTAGTCTGTGTTTGTTTTTGCATATTCTTTAATAATTAAGATTGAACGTGTTTTAAAGATTTTCCTCTTTTTGTTTAGCAATGAGGTATTCGATTCTTCTTCTTGATCTCACTACGAGTTCTGACAGTAGGCCAACCACAAGGGATATAGTCCCAGTTACAAAAAGTAGAGACGAAAATACTACTGAAGGCATAGATATGATTTCTCCAGTAGTTATTTTCTCATTTAATACATATAAACCCGGATACATACCTATAACAAAAAAAACCAAGGAAATCAGGCCAAAAAACTTTAATGGATTCACATTCATTAAAATAAAAAGCAGCGACTTTGAAATCCTAATACCATCGTTGAATGGATCTAGTTTTGTACCTGATCCCTTTCTTACACTATAACTAATAGGAACCTCAAGAATTTTAAAACCTTTTGCAAGAGCTTCTACCGTCATTTCCACCTCAATTTCAAAGCTGTCGCTAAAAAGGACAAGTTCCCTAAAGGTTTTTGCATACAAAGCCCTATATCCAGAAAGTGAATCTGTAATGGATGATTTCATTGCAAAATTAATGGATTTATTAAATAATGTATTGCCAAAAGCATTAAATCCTGCCATAGATCCCTTCTCCCTTTTACTATTGCCAAGAGTTCTTGAACCTACTACCATATCGTATTTGCAATCCAATAGAGGCTCCAGCAACAATCCCATCTCATCAACGGAGTAAGTGCCGTCACCATCAATAAATACCACTATTTCTACATCGATTTGATCTACAGCCTCACGCATAGCATTTCCCTTTCCTTTCCCTTTTTGGGTTATGAACTTTACATTTTTCCTTCTGCAGATATCCAAGGTATTATCCGTAGACCCACCATCTACTACCAATATCGAAAGTTTCAGGCCAAGGTTCAATAAATTAATTTTATCTATTATTTCGCCAATAGTTGGCGCCTCATTTAAAGTTGGAATAATAACAGCCACACTTCTCTTAGAATAATCATCCCCGTAGTTAAAATCACTCATTCTTGAATTTGTATCCAATTGTGATGTAAAATCTTGATGCAATGTACTTTAATCTTGCTAACTAAAGGTCAACATTTTCCTGTATAAGCAAAATTGGTCATTGTGACTCAATAGTGTTTAGCATTGCTGCTGCTGTTGCTGCTGCTACGTAACCAAATCTAACCGGAATATAGTGCGAGATTTGTGTGTGATTATATATTTCTGCAAACTACAGGGTCACAATGGTCCTGATGCCTATGCCATAGGGTTTTCTACCCAAATGAAACTACGGTGATAATATCCACTATATTATAGGATTAATCAAAAACAATGCAGTGGAAAAGTGTCATTTTGTTCATACTGTGAAAGATATATGGATATGCTTATCCAATGCATTAGGGAAAGAACCCAAAGTTTATAGTTGTTATAGTTAATCTAATATAATGTAAATCGGAATGACACATGATCTCGCATACTAATCTTTTCATTGTGATTATAATTGGGATTTGAGGGATCTAGTTAACATCTCACACCCGCGTATATCGGTTTTTCAATTGTAAAATATAAAATTATTTCATTGTTTTGCCGTTTTATTAAATAATAAAATAGGTTTTTTCTTGACTAGTTTGTAAATAAATTGAACTCTGATCTCGGTCAATATGAAAATTGTGATTGCAGCAATAGATAATGATATTGCTATAATAGGCATAATACCGTGTTTGCAGAAAAGATAAGTATCATACGAGCAAGGTGCAAGGCCATATGCCACCCATTCGTAATAGTAGCCTTGATCTGTTCGATATTGTTCCGGATCTACACTGGATATATAGTCAGACAATAAAGCTTTTGTGTGCATTATGATTGGCGAGTAGACTTGATTCCACGTCATAGCTCCAAACCAATCGCTAGAATATTTTGTGTGTAGTTGCTCAATTTCCCAGCTATACAGAATGCCATAGTGATACCAGAAAAGCACTCCCGTCAGATTAACAAAGAAGCCTAGAGCACAAAGAGAAACAATTATGGACTTGAGAAACGTTTTTCTTCTCAAATGGAGGAATATGTTCCCCAACATCAACACAATAAACGGTAACACGGGTATAAAGTATCTGGGGCCCCATGACGGGCCACCACTCCATATGGCGGGTTCATTACCAGAGGACAGAGTTCCAACACTTATCCAGTTTAGAATGATAACGGATCCAAATAAAAGGAACAATGCCCTATCCTCTTTATACATGTATTTTGCCCCCAGTGGCAATAAAATTGCCACAGGAAAATAAAAAAGTAACCCGGACCCCGGGCTTATTAATAGGCCTACCAAGCCTCTCCACCCATCGTGAGCGGCCAATGATCCATAATGCCCGTACCCAAAATCCATAAACCCCCCAAACCTTATGTCGTTAAGAAATCCCAATGACAGCAACACAGTGCCTAATACCAACAAAAATAAGAGAAGGTTCTTTTTGTTGTGTCGCATAGAATAGACACCGTATACCACAAAAGCAGGAATAAAAAGTGCACTCGTAGCATGGGAAAAAACGGATAATCCAAGGCAAAGGCCCCCTAACACTGCAAAAAAGCCACCTTTGCCACGCCGCATAACTGTGTAATGGCAAATAAGGGATTTGTTGTAATGGAGTGATTTGTAAATGAAATACGCTGATGAGACAAGAGTTAATGCTTGTAGCGGCTGCATATGAAATGTGGTATTATATGGCCAAAGAAAGGAGCAAACACCAATTATAACACTAAGCAAAAATGCCACTTTTTTGGATCCATGAACGTCCAAGGAAAAACAGAACACTATAACACAAACAAGTGAGATAAACAACGAATTTACAAACAGACCAATAACATCTAGGGGTGGAATTGAAAGGAGCAAAGATGAATAGTAAAATGGAACTGCAGAGGCAGACAACAACAATGATCTAACCGTGTATACAGGCTCTAGTGGCGTTTTGTTTATATCCGGTGCCATTCCTGTTTGTAAAAATTTGTTAGCAT
This sequence comes from Nitrososphaeraceae archaeon, assembly GCA_016782225.1. Classification (GTDB taxonomy): domain Archaea; phylum Thermoproteota; class Nitrososphaeria; order Nitrososphaerales; family Nitrososphaeraceae; genus Nitrosocosmicus. The sequence goes on along the minus strand of JADDOW010000003.1, from coordinate 3,539 downwards.
ATACGGTATAAGTTGCATTGAAATTATTCTCTTTTACACTGGGTACTGAGGGATCTAGCTTTGCGGTATGCTTTAACACCATGCTCTCGGTGACAAAAAACGCCTCCATCCCGTCCCAATGGTCAAGATGCCCTCCACTACTGGCAATATTAATAAGAAAGAAAAAAGCAAAAAGCAAAAAGATCAACCTAGCATTGCCAGAATGAGATGACAGCAAACAAAAAAATTCAAGTTTTACATCTTATAAGTTTTCCTTAAATTCGGCCAATTAAATACACTATCCTGCACAATTAAAAAAATCAAGGACAAGCATAACCAATTTTAAAGTTGCTTTAACTAACTGTGAATTTTTTATAGGATTGCTAAACATATAGCAGATTCAACCTGCCGTATTTTGTTTTAGTTTACTTTTAAGTGCTATTGGCATTATTCCCGATTACGCATTGTATACCCCATGACTTATCCTGTGCGCGGTTTACATTGTTCTTTTTTTCTTCTTGCAAGTGGTTATTTATCCTGTTTTGTAAGTAGCAGGCTTTATTTCAGAAAATCTTTCTCATCTTTTGGAAAATTGTCAAATACATTGTTTATCTTTTGGGTTGAAATATTATGACAAGTCTTGTAAACAATTCGGCTAGGTCCATTTCCTTACTAGTATCCTGTTTATAGTGCTATTTTTTTAAACACATCTCTTTGCGCTTCATCATTTCCCATTTCCCTAGGTACGCTTTCACCATGTATCCATATTGGATTAATGATATGCCGTTTCCTCTGTTTTGTCAGTAGTTACTTTATAGCCCGGCAGATTATTTTTTTCCGCCCTTTGAGGTTGTCTTTCCTTTTTTATTGTATGTCTCTCGTCTGTTTATTTTACTGAATCTTGCTTTAATATCTCGCGTAGATAGGGTATAAAAGGTAACTTTGAAAGTATCATTCTAGGGTCATTGTTTAATTTTGAACAGAGTCCATAACTACCTTAAAAACAATCCATCCGTTAAACGAATTACGGATTACAAACAAAAAAAAATTTTAATCTTCACTGATATACATAATAAATCTGTACTAAACCAAAGCGACTGATTATACCAATATTAAAACCTAAATAAAAAACTATAAAAATACAAGTTTGCATAAAAACAACCTTTTCCATTTACACCGCTTTAACAACATAATTATGGTTGACGTAACTTGCACAAGACCAGTATAAAAGAAACATATCGGTAAATCAATCTACAAAAAACCCATGTTGAGGTATTTTTATCATAAAGGCGATTATTTATGGAAAATCACAACATTATACAAGGCAAAAGAGTACATTCATAGTGTTCTCATGTCAATTTGATATTTCAATATCCTTTTCTAAGATAACATACAATGGACAGGCCTGCTCTTTTACCAGTTATCCTCTCTGCATGTTTCAAGACGGGAACTAGTGCATCTAACACCTTAAGCCCGGCACCATTCACCCGAGATTTTTTAAATATGTTACCATTCAAATACCATCCTATCAATCCCAACACATTAAAGTAGAATATCCGGTCCATAGTAAATTCGGTTTTTCTTATTTTTTTGTCTAAATCCTTCTTGGAGTATCGTCTAAAGTGACCTAAATTTTTATCAATAACATTATATAGGAATTTGTGACAAGGAACCAAAATAACAAGGGTTCCTTCATCCTTTAGCATGTGGTACAATTGGTTCAAGGCAAACTCATCGTTTTCTACATGCTCTAAAACATTAATTGCCATTATGGAGTCAAACTGCCCATACCCAATCCTTTCGTAATCTGTTTGATTGTTTAGATTTAATTTATGTGTTGTAATATTTTTATTGTTTTGGTATTTTTCCCTTAATATTTTAATGTATTCTTCTGAAACATCAGTTAATGTTAAGTGAGAGGAAGGAAAATCTTTAACTAGTTTTTCTGAAAATGTCCCAATTCCACTGCCAACCTCAAGTATATCACCACTTAATCCTGGCAATATCTCCTCATACATCCATTTGTTAAAACGATGACTATGAGATATCAATTCTAAATTTTCGTGTCCTATATAGGAATCATCCATGCCAGTTACAACAAATAGTTCAAATCATGGATAAAAAGAATTATTTTTTTATTTGACTATTATATTAAAATATTAAAATACAGTTTTGTTTGGAAAAGCGCGGAATTTGAAAACTTAGGGTTATTTTAGTTAAACAGCACTACCACAGATCATTATATGCACATCAAAAATAAAAAGCAGTTACCAGAAAAACAACACACAATATCAAAAGGCAGTCAAATTGTTTTATAAGGTTATAAAGTCTTTTTTAGGATAACATCGATTTTATTTCAATGCAGTATATGCACACAATATCCCATCAAACTCAATAGTTTTTGTTTTAGTTGATAAAGCATACAACAATTGTGAAAATCCAAAGTCACAAGAACATATTCAGCGGCATAGCACAATTTCAGGTAATTTAGATTGTTCATGTTTATAAAAACCATGGCAACACGGGAAAAACAAATACAAGCAAAGGTATGTAGACATGTACAAATTACAATCACCATCATAAAACTTTTACGAAATTTCCAGTAATCGAAAGAATGTTGGTGGTGGAGTTGCATTGCTTCACAGATAAAAAGTCAAATAATAATAACAGTAAAAAAAAGCTGCTTAGATATATTGATTATAATAAATACAGATGCATAAAATAGATTATCTTTATAAATATTGACATAGACAGTAATCTAATAGTAAAAAATAAAAAATAAAAAAATGGCATATTATCTGTGGCTGATAATGTTTAATGCCAAAGAGTTGTCGGCACTGAAGTTAACATTTCGACCAGCACTATTTAGTAATAATATCGTATTGATGTTATCATTTAGCGTAGCTTGAGTTCCTTTCTTTGGAGTGGTACCTGACATTATTTCATTAAGATCCACAGAATAGAGTCCCTTTCCACCTCCCAAATTAGTTACTAATTGCTTATTGACAGCTATTGCATTTACAGGTTGTCCTGGTACCACATTTGCTGCCACAAGTTGAATATCGTTGGTTGGCAGATTAAGCAATATTGTACCATCTAACACATGGCATGGAGAAAGTGTTGCAATTACCCTAATTCCGTTATTTGCCATTGTCGAAGGGCCCAGAGATACAACTCGTTCTACTGGTGCGCAATTTGGTGTTGTAGTTATGCTTCCAGTTCGATCATTGATTGTTATGTCACCGGTTTGTGTTACGGTGTTACGTGTTGTTATTTGGGTATTAATGATGGTATTGTATATTTGGGTATTGTTGCATGAATTGATGATATCTCCAAAAGTTGTTCTACAGTTAGATACTTGCTCTGGTGTTGGTGTTGGTGTTGGTGTTTGCGGTGTTGGTGTTTGCGGTGTTGGTGTTTGCGGTGTTGGTGTTGGAGTTACTTTATCGGGTATTGGTCGTGTAGGGAATTGGAGAAATCCTTGTTCTGTTGGTGATGGTGTTGTTGGTGCCAACGGGTCTGTTGGTGCCAATGGGTCTCCGCCCAAGTCACCGCCTGCT
>JADDOW010000061.1 GCA_016782225.1 Nitrososphaeraceae archaeon | reverse complement strand
ATGTACGCTTAAGTTAACAGGGCCACCTTTTTATTTGCAATGTTCAAATATTAGTTTATTTACATTTTGTTAATGAGACAAATTAGTATTCATACTGCTAGTAATCAGATTTTGGTTATGGAAGAGGTAAATGAGTTTCTAAAGGACTTGGATAATAACGAGTTGATTGATATTAAGTATTCTATGGTTGTAAGAGGCGATGAAATATTCTATTCTGCACTGATGATTTATGAGGAAAAAGAAAACCAAAGCGAAGATAATCTTACGATGTATGAATGAAAGATAAAACAGTTAATTATGATGGTGAATTTATTCTATTCCATTCTATTATAGAAAGAATTAGCAAATTTGATGTTTTGTTGATTCATGTGTTTTACTAAACTGATTTTTTATTACGCCCTGAAATGGCATTGTTGTATAATTTCTTGGTTGTTGTTATTTTGAGCAAAATCATTAGTTTAATTTAAACAAAATACTCTGGATTTAACGGTGGTTGAGAGCGGCCTATTATTTTATTATTATTGAGGCAATAATAGATAATTTGCTTTAAGCTGTGGAAAAAGTCAACATATGAATTATGACAAATAGATAACCTGTGCAAACCCAATGCTGATTATTCCATAAAGTGTGTTTTTATTTGAAATTGACCGTTCTTTTATAAAATTTATATGGTGAGTGACCTTTATCATGCTTTGCCTAATTTGTATGCCAATAATTTTTAGCTTAATCTTTACAAATTATGATTAATGATTCATAGTGTGTTAATTTGTGAAATTTTTTTATAGAAATCTTTTTGTTTTATTCGTATTTATAGTTTGTTTACATATTGTCATTATGAGTACAATATCCAATTTTACATCTACGCAAAAAATACCACAAGAGGCCACGCAACTCAATAAGTTGACAAAGGTTGCTTCAGGATATGTCGAAATAGCCGCTTTTAAAGATTCTGATACGCACACAGGATACTTTTGCTATAATTGCATCTACTTTATGAAACCAAATCACTGTGCAATAGTTACAGATGAAGGTCAAGATATAGGAGGCAATGTATCACAAGTAATAGCTCCATATGGAGTATGTTCGCTATGGACGCCAAACGAGAAGGAGATCAAATAACTCAATTGGATAAAACGCGGGAGTTAGAAAACTATGTCTGATAAAAATATTATTGAAAAAGCTGCAGATGTTGTAGGCAATGTTACTAAATTTCAAAAACAAAGCAAATTGAAGGCTGCTTATTTGGAAAGGGATGAATTCAAGGATTCCGATATGCATGCGGGTTATTTTTGCTATAACTGTATATATTGGGTTGACTCCATGGGTGGAAAGTGCATGATAGTGAATGATAAGGGCCCTGATATATTTGGAAATGAATCCGGAGTTATTGCGGCTCATGGGTGCTGTAATGGTTATGAACCAAATTCTGGTAAACTTAAAGACCCAAACACAAGATGACAGAACAATGAAAATATAAAGTAGTTGGATATCTTTAATAATTCTATTTACCTTTTTTGTTTATTTTATGTAATGGGCTTGTTTCTTTTTGTGTGTTCCCAAACCTCTAACACTACCTCTACGGCTGTTTCTTCCGGGGACCCATTAAATTTTTTATCCCACATGTTAACCACTACCTCTCCAACGGATGTTTTATTTTCTAGTCTTCTGTATAGGATGTCCATAAACTCTGGGTTGACATTTAGATCATGAAGACCCTTTTTTGCAAAATCTAATTCCAGCATAATGCTCTCTGTAAAGTCAAAAACCCCCTGTGCATTAAACCCTGATCTTATTGTTGACATTCTCTCTTCCCTGATGACTGAGAGAGGTCTTAATGGTCTTTGCTCGGAAATGGTGTTGTGTAAATACCCTATAAAAAACTCCACCATGCATATTAGCTCTTGAGCCGTTGGCTGTACCGATAAGATTCTCGTCTCAACACGATACGATTCATCAGTTATCCTAATGCGAACATCATCATGCCTTTCTTTTTCTAGTTCATAATAATTTGATGCTAGTATTGGTTGGCGAGAGGCAACATAGTTTACGTATTCTTCAAGGTTATCTAAATACTTTGAGATAGCTGGAAAACCGGAGTTTTGCCCCTCTGCCTGATCGAACAAAAATACTCTTGGTTCATATACCGAATATGTTCTTCCCGCTATTAGCCTGCTGTTTGCGCCTAAAAGAATGGATGAGGGAATTAAATTTAGAATATGGTTAAACATGTGTGCAGTATAGTCAGCATTTTTTCCCTGCAGATGGAAATGGAAACCTTGTATGGCTGTTCCAATTAAATTTGATTTGAATGTTTGACCATCCATCTGGGCATCTGGAAATGCAGATTGCCATTCTGATATTTTCTTGTATCTTGGTTTGTTGGTAATAATTGTCTCATCTGAAAAAACCGATGAAGGGTTTGCGCCTAAAAACACAGGGATGACGTTTTGATTTGGGTAGGCTTTTTTTACCAAATTACCAAGACTTTCGATAAAGTCTTGGGTGATGTCATTAATCTTGGATAATTCATGAAAAGAGAATGGGTTAGTTTTAAATTCAAATTGGCACTTGCCGTATTCATAATCTAGTGGATATTTTGTATTGAATGACTCTTCAATAAGGGGTGCGGCATCAACGGGAAGGCCTTTGTCATTCAATAGGCAACCCTCTATTTCGATTCCTACAAGGAATACGGGATCGTTTCTTTTATTGTCGTGCTGTATGTTTTGTTTTATCTCTTCAGCGTGGTTGGTAAGAGAATTGTCCTCCAATAACTTCTTTATGTGATAGGGTGTTTATAGACTTACAATCTTTAAACCACACTAAAAAAATCCATACTCCTATTTTATTTTAGGTATGTATAAGATATTGTATAGTATGATTGCCTGCATATGGACAGACAGACAGACAGCATAGCATACATGGTAATCAAGTATCATATCGAATATGGTATTAATGTCTAAATACAGTGGATTCATCGGGTATTGGACTTCCCAAGAGCAATACTCTATGCATGACTTGCTTCAATTTGTAATTGAGGCTGAAAAGGGGGGTTTCACAACAACCATGACAAGTGATCATTTTCATCCTTGGTGGCATGACAATGGGTTTGGTAATTTTACATGGGTTTGGTTAGCAGCTGCAGCTGAACGAACAAAAAACATGAAATTTCTAACTGGAGTTACTGCTGCAGTGTATAGGTACAATCCTGGCATTATAGCTCAAGCTTTTGCTTCACTTGATGTATTGTATCCTGGACGTATGGGTCTTGGGATAGGCACAGGAGAAGCAATGAATGAGGTTTCGGTGGGTTTTGATTGGCCTCCCGCAGAAATCAGACTAAAAAGAACCACTGAAGCGATACAGATTATAAAGCTACTGTGGAATAAGCACAATAATGCAGATGACGCATCTTCTAATGCTATAGACCCAAGCAACAAAAATAACGATGGTTTTGTTAGTTTTGATGGGGAATATTTCAAAACAAAAAATGCTCGACTCTATACTCCACCGATCACTGAGATTCCTTTGTATATGGCGGCTTCAGGCCCAAAAGCAATCCAAACTGCGGCAAAATATGCTGATGGTCTAATTACCATTGCTACACCTGATACTGTAAAAGAAATATTCGATACATTTGATGAAGCTGTGAGTGGGTCAGGAAGGGACTTGAATTCTTTGGAGAAAATTGGAAAACCTATTATATCTTATGACGAGGATTATGACAAAGCGTTTGCTTCCACAGAGTTTTGGAGAGCGGGTCAATTGGAGAATAACTTTGATATAGATGTTAACGATCCAAGGGATTTACAACAAAAAGCAAAACAGGAAGTTTCGGATGATAAGCTTAAGAAATCTGCCATTATAGTTACCTCCATCGAGGATTTAATTAAACCACTTGAGGATCATTTTAAAGCAGGTTTTACGCAAATATATTTGCATAGCACCAGCCCTAACGAGATGGATTTTGTGCACAAGTTTTGCAGTAAAGTGTTGCCATATTTTAAGGAAAAGGAAAATGGATAGGGCGGCATCGTACATACAGGCACATCCAAATAATTTATTTTCCTTAATATTTTACTGAATATTGAATTTGTTGGTTGGATAAAACCTTTATCGGATCGTTTCGACCGTATCGTAATAATAAATAATTAAGTAAAGTGCCTCAGAAGGCAAAACTAACAACCATTTGGCACTGTAATTGTTGTTGCAGCCGTAAAAATAAATGAATATTGTTTGGACATGGTGAATCGTCATAGGCCACATTTCGTTACGATGATTGACAAGTTTTATTTTGGATACATTAATAATTATTTTAAGAAGTATAACAATAAAATCAGTCTTATGAATAAGTGGTTTCAGTATTTAATCAAACACCCTATAGAATTTTTTTAATTTAGGGCATTCAAATAATTCTATAATAAACCAATTCTGAAAGTGTTGGATATATGCATTTCAGAAAATATGTTTATTCTTCTCAGACAAATTTTGCAAAAAAATAAAATTGATGCATTGCCTATTTTGAGATCGTGCGTGAATGGCATTTAGAAGGACCGCATTCAGAACGTATTATATGAGGATTTAGAACCAACGAAACATCTGTTCCGGATTTTTTCAGTAGAATTTAGTTGGAAAAAAAATTGTTGTGAATAGTGAAGCAATGAAAATAATAAACACAATTAGGTAAGATGGTGACATCAAAGGAAACATATTCGTATTTGACTTCTCCGAATCTCTTGTGTTATGAAAATATTGGATATGCGTCTTATGGACTGACCTACATAATCAGATATTTTGTTCATAAAGCTGTTCTGTGTTTTAATGTCTCTATTTCCTTTGGTTTTTAGTAAAGGCATGTTATAGTGTCTAGTGCTTTAGCAATTAGTAAACATCAACTAATGTTTCCCCTATTGTCGTCCAATGGCAATATGTCATAAATGGCAACTAGTGTTTGTATTTGCGTCTAATTGCAATAGTAATGGGTGCAATTACTACCAAAAGTATTGGGCCATATCCAAGTTTACAAATGATATTGTTATGGATAAAAGGAAAACTAGCGGTATTGTAACAAGATTTGTCATAACGCCTTTTATAAACATGGATGAAGGTTTTTGTCGACCAGTTTCCATTCCTTTGTTGAATGCCACCAGATAAGTGTAAGCAATAAGCTGGTCATAATTACAACATATGAATATAGGATGTAGGATATTTGGTAATTACCAAAAACAATGACTAGGGATGTTAAAATAGATAAAATTGTTATTAGCAAAAGAAACAATAAATTTAAGTATACCATGGAAATGGTTGAATTCTTTATGTAATTGAATACTTGGTGGCATGAAATCCAGAATATCAATATAACAAAAAAACTAATAAGATAGCTTTCAAATTGGGGGTACATGTCAATTAGTTTTTGAATAAGTTGGGGTTGAGTGAGATTGGACGTTAAATCCGGGATATTGATGGATAAAGCCATTAGAGTAATCGCAAATGCAAAACACTTAATCGCTAAATGATATGAGGTATTCTATTTTTATTCTTGGCGTAAATGCATTTGTTACCATGGTCAATAAGTCAAATATGGCCAAAAAGATATTACTTTAACTGTTATTTTATCTGTTATGTTGTTTTCAAAAAGAAGAGATTGATTTGATTGTGTTGTCAATTTTTATGCTTTTTTTTATTTGTTTTTTGGTTTTCTGCCGTTTTTGATGATGAATGGGTTAACTTGTTGGATTTTGTGTATAATGACTTGTCCTACCAAATGTTAGGGTTGTTTCAGTATGTTCATTGCAGATTTATCAATGCATATGATTAATGAATTGACTTGCAATTTTCTAGAAAGGCCAAGTGTGTGTTAATACTACCTATACCTACGATATTGATAGCAGAAACTTGTATAAAACTTTCAGTATCATATGTAGGCTAGCATCACTATAAACCAGATTAAAACGACATTCCTTTTGTGATTGCGAAAGTTAATGCAAAAATACGCTAAAGTTTTATTATAAAGTCATGCTGACTGCAGAATATTATTCAGAAAAAAACAATGGCTGATTTTTTTATCTTTTAGTTGTAAAGTAATGTGTAGTGGCTATTGAAGCGAATTATTAGAGTGACCTCCAACCTGATTTCCTTTCATACTAACACAGCATGGGCATTTTTCCTGAATACACCTGTCCGATTGTTTGTGATCACAAATAGAGCATGTGCACACCTGATCTTTTTTCCTATTTTTTTTTAAGTCGATTCGGAGAATTAAGTATACCCAGACTACCAGAAAGAATAGGGCAATAATGAAAAAAACAAAAGATATTCTGATATTTACTTTTAATACAATTAACAGCACCCCAAATAATGCAAAGCCTAGCCCACTGTAAAATGGCCAAAATGGATATTTGTTACTCACTCTGTTTTTCTATTGATATCTCTACTGCTTTATCTTTTTTTCTTTTCTTTTTGCGAATTTGCCTTACACTATCAAGTATTTCCTTTAAAGTCTCCTCTGAAACTCTTGAAATTGTTGCATCGCATTCCAGACCCTTTGCGTCCAAAACTTCTTCTGTAATTGCAATAATTTCGTCTTTGTCTTTTTTTTCGTCATCGGTTAAAAGGTTGAGACTTACAAACCTAAAATACGCAAAATCACTCATATGATCATATGGATAAAACTTGTTATTTATTATATCTGAAGTTAATTCAATGACGTGTATTATTATAAAGTAACAACGTGCAAATTATACTGATAATACTTCTAATAAAAAATCCAACTAAAATATCTTGATGACTAATGTCGATTTGACATAACAAGTGATATTATTTGTAATGGTGGGGTCTATTGAGATACAAACAGAATTATGGACTATGCTACATACTATAAAACATTTAATTTTGTGTTTTTATGATGGCCGATTTTTTTCCTTTTCTAAATTTTTTTTTTATTTCTATTATGCAAATAGGGCAAAAGGTGTTGCTTTTTTGTGATTGGGGGATGTATTTATTGCATGTCTTAACTATGATTGATATGATATCTAAATGTGTAAACAATATATGTTATTATAAAATGTGTTTTGTCATTGTCATAGTGCTCATTATTTGTTCTTGAGGTAAGTCCAAAATAAAATGGAAATTCCTATTAGAGAAACTACACTTATTCTTTTATTACTTTTAGTGTGTTATTACAACAAAGATGCTATTTTGTCTGGAGATAGATATTGGTATACAAAAAGATGCGAATTCAAAGATGAAATAAATCAAATGCCTCTATCTGTTTTTGATTGATTCTATTTGACCATTATTGGCTTTTACAGTTATCCTTTCAAAATTGGTGTTTTGAGTTTCCGGTGAAATCATTATGGTGGCAAAAGGACCAAGATCCCCAATTCCCTGTACTTTTCCATTGTCAAATTGGATTGTGACATTCTGTAGGGGATAGAAGTTATTGTTGCTTATTTTAGTACTTATGGTATCTATGTCCCCTGTTCGGTGAATTACTTCTATGTTTAACCCAGCTCTGGGTATAAACACTGCCAATACCACCACAGCCACTATGATGAAGCCCAGATAAATTATTTTTTTGATTAATTTTGGCAAGTTTCTGTTTTTTCTAGGCCATCTATCTTCTTCGTACCTTCTAGGCTGTCTATCATCATCCCAGCGTCCCATTCTATTGATATATGTTATATGCTTGCAATTAAATTTTATAGACAAGAAATACCACATAAAAAAAGTTAGATATCAAAATCTGTATTGATTGCTGTGGAAACATGCCTTGACAACAACAATCATAACAATACTTGACCTGAAAAATTTTCTAAAACGGATGCATCTTTATCCTCTGGATTATCTTGAATGTTTTTATTCTTTTTCTATGGGTGTATATAATGGGTATAACATGCATATCATATAAAAAAGTCAATTGTGCATAAAAACGAGTTTATCTATTATTTAGTAAAATGATTTTGGTATTTGACACCAATAATTATTATTGAACATGTTGGTTTTTCTTAAAATAAAATGTCATTAGGTTAAAAATTTTTATCTTAAACTATATAATTACTATTGGCCATGGAGAAGGAGACTGGATATTTGTATGCAAAAGGGTTTTTTAATGAACTTAATGCTTCCAGTTATGATAATATAGTTAAATTCACAACGTTTGGTCAAGATCATCATTGGAAGAAAAAAATCCTTAAAATGGTGTCCACAAAAGGATTAGTTTTGGATTTAGCTTGTGGTACGGGAATTCTCTCGTCATTATTAATGGACAACGGAAATGATATCTTTGGAGTAGATTTAACTTATGGGTATCTTAAAGTATTAAAAAAAAAGAGACGCGAATTATTTTGTATTAACGGGATAGCCGAAGTTTTACCTTTTAAAAACAATTATTTTGATTATGTTGTTAGCTCATATCTGCCTAAATATGCTAATTTAACTCATCTTGTTGATGAGTGCTTTCGTGTACTAAAAGAAGGGGGTAAAGTTATCTTTCATGATTTTATTTTTCCCGATAGGGCGGTTTTTCGTAAACTATGGAAATTTTACTTTAAGATGCTTAAACAGGCAGGCAGGTGCCTAAAAAGTTGGAATGATGTTTTTAATAAACTGGACTCTTTTATCATCACATCAGGTTGGTATAACACCTTGCCTGGAATTTTATTTAACAAAGGATTTACAAATATTACATCCGAGTCTCTTACATTTGAAACAGCTGCAATAATGTCGGCAAAAAAACCATGAACAACGACTCTAGAATTAATGAGTGGTATGTTCCGAAATTTGGCCCCGTTAAATTTAGAATTTTCATCGGTATGCTGTTTTTACCGTATACCGGAATGTGCGTATCATTTGTCGTTTTAGGTGGATTGATGTCTAATTATGTGGATATGGAAAGACTGTTTGCTATTTCTGTGATTTATTTTGTTTCATTGGGAATTGCTGCGCATCTTGCGGACAATATTGGATCTAAAATGGTAAAGCCTTGGGGAATGTTGTTTTCTAAAAAACAAAGTTGGATACTGATAATGATTTGCTTGTTTTTTTCTTATCTGTTGGCATTTTATTATATAATTTATTTTACTCCCTTGCTTTTAATAATCTGCATTCTTGAAAGTTTTTTCTTGTTTGCTTATAATTTTGAAATACTCAATGGTTTTTTCCATAGGGATTTTTGGTTTTCTATTTCATGGGGTATGTTACCTTTTGCTGCTGGATTTGTAATTCAGACTAACTCTATTGCGGACTCTGCTTTATTGTTGTCTTTTATTCCGTTTATCCTGAGTTATTTAGAAATAAGACTTTCTCGCCCCTATAAAATATATAAAAGAAAGAAAATAAACCTGGAGAAAACTAAACTTTATGAGAAATGCTTAAAGATATTAAGCCTCGGAACTATATTTAGCACAATGATATTATTTGTTTTGAAAATTATTGTTTTTTAGAGAACTGATTCTTTTTATGTGGGTAGATATATTTAATAAAACTCTATATTCTATTTTGAATACATATACAAATAGGATGACTACCTGTTCTAATCCAAAAAAAGATAACGTTACATTTCGTTGAAATTTCTTTACAAAACCCATTTGAATTGTGGTTTAGCCTTTTTCAAATATGGGGGGAAATTTTGGAGATCAGCTGTGATTTTGTCATTGCACCAATAATCCTGTCTACTGCTTGACCATTTTTAAATACGACAATTGTAGGAATGCTTTGTATCCCAAGTACATTGGATATGTTTGTATTGTCATCCACATTTAGTTTTCCAAACACTGCTTTACCGGCAAGCTCACTTGATAATTGATCAATGACTGGGGAGACCATCCTACAAGGACCACACCATGCTGCCCAAAAGTCCACAATTAGTAAAGGATATTTGTGAACAGATTCATTGAAATTAAAATCAGTTAGCGTAATGGGCGCATTGGGATATCTTTCTTTATTTGACATGGAATTTGCTCCATTGTTGTTCCTTCTTTCTCTATATGTTTTCATTTTTCTCTGCATAATCTCTTTAAATTCATCGTCCCAATTTTGCAAGATTATTTTACTGTTATACTGTATGTAATGTGTTTATTATACATTATTGGATAAAATAATACTATAGTTCATGCCATTACAATAATAGGCCTAAAGAAAATGCCAAAATACAATCGAAACATAACAATGGGACAAAAACAAATCAATCAAATCGGTATCCTGTTATAGTTTTTTTAAAAAATGAGATCTTGTAGTTGACTATGGTTATCAAAGCTAA
>JADDOW010000116.1 GCA_016782225.1 Nitrososphaeraceae archaeon | reverse complement strand
AAAAGATAATTTCACACACACAACTCAGGAAAATACCAATACTGAGCATATGGAGAGCAGATGACAATTCATCGGCCAGGGAGAGCCATAGGCATGTTTTATTTAATTGCCAATTCTTTAATTTTGTAATGGAATTAAGGAACATTAGCTGTCATTATGCCCCATGTTAAAGCCGCTGTCCCGGAAGTTCTGGATGCAACATACTAATCATCCCATATTAAATGGAAAATAAGTGTTCATGTGGCATAACATAATACAGTGTCCTTAGTTATCATCTAATCCATCACAACCTCATTATGGTATTCAGATACTACCAGATGCTTGTTGTCATCAAAACCATCAGGCAGCGAAATTGACAAGTTTTATGGGTACTCCAATATCGCAAGGAGTAGGAAAATGGCATACATGGATGTTGTTGACAAAGGCTCATAATTACATTTTAACGTTTTAGATATTACATTATTCTAACAAGCATATTAATCAAATAATTTTTATATTCTGTTTATGGGATATAGACCATAACGTTGATAAATTTTAAAAATTTTTAGAAGAATTAAAGTGATATATCTATCACTTTAATTTAATCAACAAAGTAAACACAAAGAAAGTCAAGAAATGAAAAATTCTGCCAGGGATTATTATGGTCTTGTTATCTCCCTTGCAGACAGGAACCTGAAATCTTTGTTCTTCAAAGTCATGCTAGTATTTCCTTTCTCGGCATCCACTCTAAATTGCACTGTACTGTTTTTTTGTGCGGTGGTCCAAGCTTTACTTGTTTTTCTTTTTTTATTGCCATCTTGTTTATCAAAACCATATTTACCGTCCTCATCCAAAACGCTATACCACAGTCTCCAATTCTGTCGGGTATGATCAAAGCTGCCATTTGCATCAATTCCTTCTGTATCAAGGTGCATCTCGCAACGTACTTTGTCTGAACCCTCGTTTATTGTGACGCCCTTAAAGCCAATCCACCTTTCTCTTAGGCCATCAAAATTTAGATCAAACTTGATCCTTTCTTCTGGCCCATACTCTCTTTTTGTTTCCCTATCTTTGGTTTTTAGGTTATGCATCGAATAGCTATATCCGCCATCGTGAGGGTATTCCTTTTGAAATTTTAATGATTTAATGGCGAATATGTAGCACCTAGCTGAATCATCGCTACGATTTGAATGGTGTCCTCCCCTCAACTTTGCATCAGCAAAGGCCAAGTCATTAACATACTTGAAATATCCTGTAACCTCTTGATCTACCATCGATTTTTTAAAGCATATGTCATTTGATCTGGTTTTTTCACCACCGATGTTTCTTATCCTGTTTAGTTTCTGATAGTAAACACCATCATTGTAGTTATCACTTGCAATATTGTCCGGAATGTATAACTCTGCTGTGCCTGGTTTTGTAGAGTATATTTTTTTTACACAGAATTTATCCAATTTCTCACGCATTTTCCCCATCTTTAATACCTATTTATGTAATTTATATATTTTTCAAAAATTCAACAAAAGCAATTATGCATAATTTTCGATAATTCACATCAATGAAATTGAGATCACATAAAGTCCATATGCATTGGTTGTTGTGCATTTTTAAATACGTTACTCTTATAGATAACCATTAAATGACAATGTAAAAAGCGTTTTTAGGAACAGGATCTATAGTACCCATGGCTTGTTATTCTACAATGTAACATTTAAAATAAAAACCTGTAGTTTATGTAATTTGCAAGCCTGTCACTCGACATATCATCCCTTTATGTGTCCAATACAACGAATCTGTTGGAGGCATCCACTTCGATACTAAAAAAGATTCGAGAATGTAATTCATGAAAAGATTCAGAGTCGCCAACCAACTAATTGGGTTTGAGAAAACAGAGGATAATTACATAACTGTAAAAACCATCTGGAAACCAAAATACGAAGACGATAAAGAACACAAACACAAATTCAATTCGGAAAATGCCAAAAAGCAACAAACATTTCATTGAAGAAAGGTTGTGGTCATAGCAACAGTTACAGGGGTTTAGGAATAAAAGAAATTGCTTTTGCAAGGGTGGGAAAATAAGAATAAAAACATCATGCCCTGCAGCACTATCCATTATCCATCACTATGTGTTGATAAAAAGGGAACAAGGGTAACGAAGTTTAATGCATGCAGGCATTTGAAAGGCTCTTCATTGCTATAAATGATGATTTTGACTTTAGTAACCAAACATTAAAAATAATTCAACATTAGTGTAGCCCAACAACTAATTCAAACCGAATAGGGTAAAATAGGATAAAACTGGTTGAATCATTCTAACAGCATTAAACCCTTCATCACAAGGAAGTTAATTCCGCAGTCTACTATGTGTTATTTGAAAGTTTTTGCAGTATTTTTATGTTAATGTGTTTCAGGGTTTACAAAAAAGCATCTTTTCATCATCAATAAATTGTTAGGGTTAGACTCAATATAACAGAGTATGGTACGAGACAAATGTCGCCAAACTTTAAAGAATTAATGGAATGCCCTTTTTACCGTATTTGAATTGCTACTTCTAAAAAATATGAAAAGGAGAATTTCCACCAAATAGCAGGGGTAATCCTTGGTTTACTTGCTTACCCCTACCTGTGACCTGATAGATGACAGGGTCTGGTCAATTTTATATACTGCCAGTTTGTCCCTACCAAGCAAATCAAACTTTTGGAGAATTGTTTGGAACAATGTCTCCTCTTCTATTTGTTCAATAATAAACCACTGTAAGAATGAGTATGTGGAGCGGTCCTTTTCCTGTTCAGTCATGTCGACCAGATCGTATATCGACCTGGTTACAGCCTGCTCGCTCTTTAGGCCAAATTGGAAAGTAGCTTCCAGGGATTCAAAATTACCAGGTGGTTTATCAATTGCTGGGATTACTGCCTCCGCCCCAGTGCCATTAAGGTAATGGAGGAACTTTAGCATATGCCCGTTTTCTTCGTTAGCCTGCTCAAAAAAGAAAGCGGCACTTCCATCATATCCTGTTCTCTCGCACCATGATCCGATTGCGGTATAAGCATTGGCAGATGATGCCTCAAAAGATATTTGGTCATTGATTGCTTTTGCCATATTTGATGATATTCGCATTATAACAATAAAGGATTTTCATAGTATCTATGTTTTGTGCTTTCCATGGCAATATATCCATCCATATGTACTGTATGGCAATTGCTCTGGAAAATGTTTCAAAGATATTATGTTATGTTGCAAGTCGCCCCAACAATAACCAGATACCCATACCCTATTCACAATCATGCCAAAGTTAAGCACATCAGAAATAAAATTATTTGAGAATGCCCGCTCAGCCCATCGACAATGATTCTGAGGTCTAGGCGGATCCAGATTTGGAACCCAAAATTGTTAACTAATATGGTATTAAAACTCACCCATAATTGCATAGACCATAACAAAAACCAACATGCAAAGTTATCTAAAATTAGGCAGGATGTCAACCCTAAGGTATAGGTTTTTAAGATTCCGCCATTATCCGGATATCCCAAAAAATTTACATTAAACCATCCACATAAGTGATGGTTGAAACAATCCAAGATAAAAAAAGCAGAATTGTTAATTCTTAACCTTTAGGTTAGGTTTGCGATACAATAACGTGTTATAATCACATATAATCACATACAGGGAACACTTTTCGATATTTGGATAAACCAAACAGAACTAACCCTAAAGAAACAGCACTTAAATATTCAGGTTTTTTTGTCTTTATGAATTGGATAAATATTTCATGCCATTGATTTTGCTAATAACAATTGCATCATTTGTTTATGTCTGCCAACCTGCTGCCTATGCACAAACCCTGGAATGCAACAATCAGCAGATACCGTGTCCCAACAATAACTACACCCAATGACCCAGTGATAGCTGAGTCAACAGGACCGCAGGGGGCTATTGTTAGTTTTGATGTTTCTGCGTCAGATGATGTAGGTGGCAACATAGTCCCACAATGCATACCGTCATCAGGAAGTACTTTTAGGATGGGCGAGACGACAGTAAACTGTACCGCTATAGACGGCTCAGATAATTTGGAAGAAAAATCACATCTTCTGAAACAGCCAAGGTTAGTTGGTTGGGCCAAATTGAGAACAACGAAAGTACAATCTCAGACGACATAGGCTTTAGGTTCAATGGAGTTGACAAGGTGGGGATAATGGGTTTTGAATGCAAATTGGATGACAAAAATTGGCAAGCAAGTACAGTAAAATACCAACCAAATGAGGCTGGTTGCTATTATCTCAACTTGGAACAGGGATTGCACACAATTCAGGTTAGGGCGGTAGATACATCAGGCAACAAAGATCAAACATCCGTAACGTTCTCTTTGACTATTGTATCACTGAGGGATTCCATTGCGGAACTAAGGGATATTGTTCTCCTTTTAGATTTGCCTTCAAGCGTTCAACAAGGGTTAATGAACTCATTGGAAAATTCCATTGGCAACATAAAAGACGATAACTCCTACGATAGCCGGATTTGTGATTATATAGACTCATTCAATTACAGATTTTCAATGGTTATGGTATCGGACTTGATCACAGAAGGTGTTATAAACACAATAATCACGTCAAGTGCGGCAATATGGGACAGGACCGGATGCAATTCCCCTGTAGTTGACCTGGTCAATGAACAGACGGTAATGGAAGGAACAAGCGACATTGTCCTTGATGGCTCCGATAGTTTTGATTCAAAGGATGACAAAAGTGTAACATATCAATGACTCAGACTTTTGGTCTGCCTGTAAACATTAAAGACGGCAATAAGCCAAAGGCAAGCTTTGATGCCCCTTTATGGGATGGAACAGATAACCAGCAGACAATGACTTTTAGGCTAACAGTAACTGATAGAAACGAATTGTCATCTGACAAAACGGTTCGAGTAATAGTTAACAAAGTGAATGCACCGCCCGTGGCTGAAAGCCAGAGCGTAACGACAACAGCAAACACACCAGCGGACATTACACTCAGGGCCAGCGACCCCGACGGCAATGCGCTCACATACGCAATAGCATCGGGGCCAAAGTGAGGCGAGATTTCGGGGTTTGACGAGGCAACAGGCGCGCTTGCCTACACGCCAGCTGAGGGCTTTAAAGGAAAGAACAGCTTTACCTTCAGGGTCAGCGACGGAACTGCAGACAGCAACACGGCGCATGTCAGAATGACTGTTAATGGAAATAAAGATTCAGCCCGTGGAAATAGTTTTGACACTGAACTTCAGGAAATTCCTTGAACAAGCGAAAACACTACAAGCGATAATAACTAATTGTCTACAATTGTCTAAATCTAAAGGATGATCTTCGCAATTTCTTTGAAAAACAATTTCATCTTTTCTTAGGGTTTGCAGGAATACAGTAAAGTCTGTTTTGAGATTAACATCTATTCCATCAACTGCCTATAGTTTTTTTCGTAATCAAAGAAAAGGCTAATTGAAAACAATCAATCAACTGCATAAGTTGATTTGGCATCAAAATTCCATAGTCCATAATAACCACAAAAAATTAGGATCTCTTATATATAGAAGTTATCTGAATTAGCCCTCTTGACGCATCAGATACAAGACTCAATTTTCACTCTGCAATAACCCAGAAATGCAAAAAAAGTCATCTCAAATTATGTAATTTTAAATTGATTTTGTAAATACCAGTTACACCACAAGTTTAACTAAACCAGCAAAAAAAAATGATGACTTAATTTTGTTTATCGATGATTATTTATATATTGCGTTTTTCATGTATTGATATGAGTTCGGGTATTGAATGGAATGCCACTATAAAAAAAGAGGCAAGAGGAATAGGTGACGATGATCTTGGCGAGATTCAAGGAATTACAGATACCAACGTAATAACAAAAGTTGGTAGGGTTAGTAAGAAGACTTACTCTATTCCGAAAAGTCTTGTTGACAAATTTGATGGCCGTAAGGTAAGGTTCAGCATAACAAAAGAAGAAGCAGAAAGCCAATACAAAATCGAAGAGTAAATCTTCTAGGTTTATCGCGATATGAAAAGTTTGTGGTTTATTTTTTTGCAACCTGCTTTCCGGGTTCATCAAATCTCTTTTTTTTACCAATACCAAATAACCTCCAAATTATCGGCCTTTGCTTGTCAAAGCCGAATCCTCCCCACAATATCGTAAAATGGTTATTTTTTGTTTTTATCGCCTTCTTTTCCATTATTACCCCCAATTTTTTTAATCCTTCAAAATCTGTTTTCATTTTATCTGTCCTGCCCAACAAGTTTAATCGGTTTTTTGGCATCAACAATTGTTATATTTTTTTTTTCAATTATATGATTAGAGTATTGTATCAAGATTCGCCAACCCTTGATCTCTCGTATACCACATTGCCCGATTTATATCTACGGTAACATCCAACTTGCTCTCGAATGCTTGATAATACTAATACTAATACTGTCATTATCTTTGGTAATGGATCATTTTAAGAGAATTGCCGCATCATATTGAGTAAAGTTATTGCTACAAAATGTAACTATATAGAACAACCATCTAAAAATGTTATAATTGATTTAGTCATTAGTAAGTTATATTTGATAAGCTTTAATCTTAAATCTATTACATAGAGCATCTTCCCATATATATTAAAAAGTGGTTAGTTTGATTGAATGAATAATAAGATATGCCTCATGGCAGCAATTTTGGCATTTGCATCTGTTGGTGCTTTGTTTACACAACCAATTTTGGCATCCGAAAACGGCAGCATGATTGAGAATGTTTTGGATAACGCTCTTCCAACTAATAATAATGATAATGATAACAATAATCCAACAGCATCAAGCTCGGGTACAAATTCCGCAACCTCTGCGGAATTCGCAAATGGTGTCCCTACCAGCACTAGCTTGTCTTGCGGTCAAGTTGTCAGGGAGAGTGTGACACTCTCAGCAAACCTTGAGTGCAGCACCGATGGGCTAATTGCGGGTGCCGATGGCATTACCATCAACCTAAACGGGTTTACCATTGCAGGACCCGGGGGCGAAAGCTCCAAGGTGGGCATAATGCTTGCAAACAACGACAACGTTCAGGTCACAGGCGGCACAGTAAAGGGCTTCCAGGCAGGTGTACTAAACACCGGTGGTTCAGGCAACACAATATCAAAGGTAACCTTCACTGAAAACCAAATCGCAATATTCAACACCGGTGCAAAAAACACCAACATCGAGACAAACAACATGTTCTCAAACAGCATAGGCGTCGCATCCCACTCATCCACCGGAACACAACTTCACCAGAACATGCTCACCGACAACCAATTGGCAGGTGTGACATTGGTAAACTCCGCAACAAACGTCCTTGACTTTAACACAATAACAGGCTCAGTCAACGGTGTGTTCTTGGATGGCCAGAGCGCAAACAACAACGTAAACACAAACACCATAGTCCAAAACAGCGGTGTTGACATCAACAACGGCAACGGTCTCCCAACCAACATCAACGCAAACGGGTTCTCCGACAACCTCTGTCACACATCAGTGCCTGACGGCCTGTGTATCGGCAGATAAACCCAAAATCTTTTTCTTTATAATTACTTTCACTTTGCATTGTAGTCATAATAACCAAAATACTGAGAAAAGGATTTAACTCGGCATAGTAACTTTGTGTAGAATTTTTTCCTTAATGTCACCAAACCCAGTCCTATCTATAAGATGGACGCAATTAGTTTTCATTAGGCAACAAAAGGCATAAAAAAAGCCATCATCTTTTGTGACGGCATCAAAAAAAAATACACCACCCATTCAGGCCCAGGAAATGTCAAGATCTGCTATTTCCATACCAATGTGCATCTAGACTTTTCGCCATAATATTGAGCAGATGACAAATAAAAACAATGCAGAAAATAATAATATGGAGAGGGTTTCCAATGCACCTTCAAAAATTGAAAGGATAAATCCGATTTGAGATTTATGCCTTTATTTACTTAAGAAAAGGTTATCCATATGGCATATTCAGGAATTTAGTGATGCTAATAAATTAAAGAGCATCGTAAGTGACGGCATTCTGCTGCTACAGAAATTTAAAATTAATAATTATGATATCGTTCATTTCCATACGTTTAACAAGGCAATGAAAAAATAAACTCAAAGTGTAAAGTGCCTAAAATAAATACACAATTAGCAAATAATACTTGATGGATACGGATAAACATTCAGCATCAGAAATACAGAGAGTATTACAGCTCAAGAATATCGCAGTAGTCGGAATGTCAAAGAATGAAGAAAAACCTGCACATTTTGTACCAAAATATCTAATTGACCATGGATATAACGTTGTTCCAGTCAATCCAACTGTAAATGAAATCCTTGGACGAAAGTCATATCCCGCTGTATCTGAAATACCTGAAGACGTCGATGTTGTTGATGTGTTTAGGAGATCAGAAGATGTACCATCAGTAATAGATGATGCAATAAGGAAAAAAGGAATTAAGGTAATCTGGATGCAATCAGGGATTTACAATGAAGAGGCAGAAAAAAAGGCAAAAGAAAATGGTATAGATGTGATATTCAATAGGTGTATGATGGTAGAACACAGGCACTATTTGCAATAGCAAAGAACACATCATCTACTTTTTATTTAACCATTTTATCATTATATTCTGCATATGCATCACTTTATTTTTTTTCATCTGTTTTTAAACCGACAGAATATTGTCATCTTTTACCTTGAGATGCCCGTTTCATTGATTTCTCTGTCAATTCAAAATAACCCGATTATTTTATTTAGGAATTTGATTCTTTAAGAGAATCTTCTGCCAAATCTATGGCTTTCCTCTCTGTAAGTATATTTTTAACCATCAATTTCACTTTGTATGTATCCTTTACCAAGGGTTTAGTTTTTATAAACAGTACCACGGCAATTTCTTGTTCAAAGACACAGTAAACTCAAAAGAAAAGGAAATTGTATAGATAAATAGCGAAATAAACAAAAAACTAACTACACCGCATTTGAACCCCATTACAGTAAAGTTTCTGCAGGAGCTGTTTCACAATCGGGTAAGGGATCAGGACATTAATGGGACCAACTAACTAAATAAAGAGTACAAAGACAACACCATTGGTTTTTACGGTAACTCTGCTTGTAAGGATAACAACCACGGTAAAGACAATGAACCCGGTGAGAATTTTGGGATCGCTAAAGGATTAGCTGAAAATGTATGTTGGCATCAATCCTAAGTTAAAGGAACAATCAGAAGAGCTGGACAGGATAAGACAAGAAATCAGAGATTCAAGCAATCAAAAGCAACAAGAGGTCTTGTTTGCCTACTGCCAGATTGCAATGTCTCTTACCAACAACATAAACATCAAAACTTCTTATTTCTAATGGCTAACGGATCATGTTAATGAATACAAATGCAATAAAATAAAGGCGCTCTCGCCATCTTTTACACCTATGATCCTCCAGTCTTGCATCCTCTATTACCCCTTTTACGCTTTCCCCATCTGAGTCTGTGCAATGCATGCGCAAGTTCGTAAAGTAATAACATGCGGTAAATTCTACAGATGCGTTATAAATCAGCAAGTTTGCTATCTGTGATGGATTCACACCATTCTGATTGAGAACATTTACCCCAACAACACTAAGCTCCCCTTTTGTTTGATAGTTGCTTGAAGATGCATTTGAAGGTGATTGATTGACTTTATCTTGAAAATTAATCGATATCATTTGTTGTACAAGGCATCTGATTAAAAGCATATCGTTTGTAGAAACAAAACACCACAGCATTATGTCAATAAAGCCCACAGGTGGTTTGCTAACACTGTTTTTATCCGCAAGAAACTTAAATGATTATTTACACTAAGAGAATAATGATTAAATACATTACTGTACTGTTACTTGCGGTATTTTTAATACCATTTGTTCAAAGCGTTGATGCACAGTCCGTATTGGGTCCAACAAGTGGCGGACTTGGCGGTGGTATCAAAAATATTCCATCTGGCGGAGGGCAAACAGCAAATAATACAACAGACCAAGCAGGGCAATCAGCAGGCCAAGCCGGACAGGCAGCACAGAGCACAGCAGGCCAAGCAGGGCAATCTATGAACAGCACCTCACAACAAGCAGGCCAAGCAGGGCAATCTATGAACAGCACCTCACAACAAGCAGGCCAAGCAGCTCAAAACACAACAGGCCAAACAGGGCAATCAGCCTCCAATGCCACAAGCCAGAACAACAACACTTCTGGTGGAAACCCCATAATGGACATGCTGGGAAAAATAATACCCGGCCAATAAATTTTTTTATTTTTTATTATATATGCATGTTTAAAGACCACATTTTGTTTTGTAAGGTAAAATCTAAACCAATATACCCTAAAATAGTGACACCACTTTGTTTTTTAAGTAAAGGACATTCGCAATCCTTTTGTGTACCTTATAGAAAATCCAAAAGGCCTCTGAATAATCCAGTGTTTATTTGAATGAGACTATATGTGTGAACGAGGTTGCTAATTTGTCATCATTGTCCAACCCAGTAGGAATGGTGGCGGATTATTTAATTCCCGAGTAAATGATTCAGTACTGTTTTGGTTAACAGGTTAAAAATTAAGAAAGCCAAACAACAGCCCTAAAATCCCGTCTGTAATGGAATTTGAAGAGGGATTTTCAGTGTTGCCTTGGTTGCCTTCAGTTCTATCTTGGCTATTAGGCGGTGCATTATTCCCATTTAGAGAAGGGGTTTGACTTGGTGTTTGTTGATTACAGAAGGCATCGATATTTATAACATTTAAGCCATCAATAGAGGAGCATAGTTGAGCTAGTGCCTGATTCGATCCAATCGAATTTAAGTTATTGCATATATTTAACGCCTGATCAAGTCCAACTAATCCAGATATTAAACTATTATCCTGAACCAGTTGGCAAATGGAGTTGACCAGGGAACCAGAGTTTTGCTGTTGTTGAGCAGACGCACTCAACCAAGGGTTCAAGGTAAACGCCGGTGTTAGTAAAACTATTATAGATAAAGCAATTTTGAGATACTTTAACTTTGAAAACTCGTAGTTATTGCCTATGTTTTTTATTCTTCGCATATTTGTCTATTATTACCGTGCTTTTTCCATAATAAACTATTGATCAAAATTGGTTTTGTTTGGGCTATTTACTGTTTTTGAATACTACATTTTTTTTATCTCTGAATTGAATGGTACTTCCTTAACAAGTTATCACCAACTTTGTCTCAAGATTTTCCAAATCGATCCATTTAGAACAAATCGTGCTAGTTGTTTTACAAAAATACCGAAAAGTTTTTTGGCGCTTACGGTCAAAAATAACCCTTTTTTGCATCCTTTGTCTTCCCCCCATGAATACCAACATAACCATCACCATCGTCATTTTCATTGCCATAACGCAGCATCGATTTTATTGTTTTTATCAGTTCGTCCCTTTCAACAGGCTTTTTAATCAAGTTTTTCTCTGTCAGGTCCGGAAAGACACTCAGGATCATCTCCGCCCCATCCAGAGCAGATATAAAAAGCACCCTTATATCACTGTTTTTCGATTTCATCTTGTTGTATAGCTCCAGACCATTGAGGTTTGGCATTTTTATGTCTGTTATTACAAGACCATACGATGCATCCCTTTCAAATTGCCGTAAAGCTTCCTGCGGATTTGCAAATGCATCTATACCCCAGCCCTCAGATTGCAAAAGTGTCTTAAAGGTAAACAGGACATCCTCATCGTCATCCACAAGCATGATCTTGTTGTTTGTCTGTGTCTTTGGGACACCTCCGCTGATGCTGCTGCCGGCGTGGTATGCTTTAGCTGAGCCATGTTTGCCACCAACCAAAGGACGGGAAACATTTTGCAGGGGCTTTGTCTTTGCGGTTCTTGAAAAGGGATTTAGTATTGTTTTTCTCCGGTTGCTTGTTACGGCATATATGCAATTATTCGCATGCGACTCCGGAGACGACGAAGTGTATGGCGAATACTCACCCACTTTTTCAAAGGCATAATCATCAAAGGATTTTACAATCTGGTATAAAGAGTTACCAATTATCAAACCATTTTGTGGAGCAAGGGAATTTATCTTTGAGCAAAAATTCATTGTGGGCCCAAACAAATCATGGTTCTGGGAGGAAACGGATTGTGCGATTTCCACAGTGCCGTATTCAGCACTTATTCTATAGTTCAAGGATGGGAGTTTTTCCTCATATAGCTTTGAGTTGACGATGTCACGGGCAGCTATTATTGTCATGCTGCACTCAATTACATCTTTAAATGCCATCAAGCTGTTTTTCCCCTTCTCATCACCACCACCATCATCAGTATTTTCAGCAGACTTTGTGGCATTTGGAAAATAGTAAATGAGAGAGTCACCTGCGTTTTTGATTATTGTCGCCCCAAAGTTTTTGGCAATTATCGCAGTTGAGTTAAGGAATATGGCATAATACTTTCCAATCTGCTCAGGGTTTAGATTGCTTGTAACCTTTGTTGAGCTTATCATGTCTATAAAGCATATGCAGCAATCCTTTAGTTTACCAGAGAATGTTATTTCCTCATCGGATGCATTCCATCTACCATTGAGGGCATGTTTGTTAGCCACTGAGCTTATAGATGGAATGTCATCATATAGAGAATCACTCTCTTCTAATCCTAATATTTAGCATAATGAGCTATGATACTTATGTATGTTACCCAATCACCATTGACTAGTCACTCAAAGGCAACAACCTATGCAAATGGATACTCTGCATGTACTATCCTTTGTTTTTGTTTTTTGTTTGCCGCAGCATTCATGTCATGTTATTTGTTAGAGTTTTTCTCCCTGAGACCAGTTTTCTTTTGGCAACTTGCTCAATATTTCGGTTTGTAAATCTTTATGCAAGTACCTAAAGCTGAATTCAAGACCGGTTGTGAAACCTTTGGCAAACAGACGTGCGCAATCCATTCCTATCGCCTTCAGAATTTCATTTTGAGATTTCCTGTGCAAGGAGGGAAATTCCAGGCCAATCTTTTTTCCAAAATTCACATCAAACCTGTGATTACGGCCGATTAACCCCAGTATTTCCATCCGAAGCAGGTCATCGAGGTGTTTGAAAATCTGGCCAAGTCCATTTGCAAACCCTTCTGCAAAGTCATCGTTACTTTGTGTCATACTGAATGCCTCTCCCTGCAATAGTGCCTTTAAAGACATAAAATTGCAGCCCAAGCCTTCGCCAAAGCTTTTTACAAGCAAGTTTTGTTTTTGTTTTCCCTGAGCCATGATTTTTGCCGTTATTTCAGTTTGTTGATCTTCAGAAAGGAACTTGAAGATGCCAGACAACGCAAAAGTCAATCCTTTCCCAAAATTACTGTTGCTTTGGGCAATGCCAAACACTTCCCTCTTCTGCCGGCTGTCAAGGTACTTGAAAATGCGCCCAAGTCCCAGGCCCAGACCAATGGCAAATTGACTGTTGCTTTGGGCAATGCCAAACACTTCCCTCTTCTGCCGGCTGTCAAGGTATTGCAGTGTGCGGCCTATTCCCATGCCCAGCCCCCTTGAAAAGCGGGTATTTTCCACTAGTTTCATTAAAGCGTTTTTTTGCACTTGTTTGTCCACAAGTGCAAAAGCGTATCCCAAACCTTCACCATATCCCCTCACTAACATAGGGTTTCCATAAATTTTCTTTACCATATCTTGGTATAATCCATTGTCTTTGCAAAGAGACACAAAGCCCAAACTTTCGCCAAGGCCAATGGCAAATTGACTGTTGCTTTGGGCAATGCCAAACACTTCCCTCTTCTGCTGCTGATGCGGCTGGCTGTCAAGGTATTGCAGTGTGCGGCCTATTCCCATGCCCAGCCCCCTTGAGAAACCAGTGTCTTTGGATAATGATGCTTTTTCAAGGATCTCTTTTTGTTCCTCCGTTGGCAGGTGCCTGAACAGCATGGTTCCAATCCCAATTCCAAGGCCAATGTCAAGTTGGATGTTGTTGGCAGATCTGGATGTTATTTCATTTTTGGTCTCCAAAGGCAGATGCTTAAACGATCCCCCAAGGCCATGGCCCAGCCCCAGGGCAAACTCGGGATTGCGTTCTGCTTTTTCAAAAATCTCCTGCTGCAAACTTCTGCCAAGGTGAGGAAAGGTATCTCCAAGGCCATGGCCCAGCCCCAAGGCAAACTCGGGATTGCGTTCTGTCTTTTCAGAAATTTTTTTTTGAACATCCTCACCATGATATGTATAGATGTAGCCAAAACCATAGCCAAGTCCATATGCAAAACGAGGTTTTTTTTCGTTTTTTCAAAAAGTTTGGTCTGAAAGCCTGGTGAAAAATACTTAAAGAGACGTCCTGCACCAATGCCAAAGCCCACTGCAAATTCCCCATCGATATCCAGTTTTTTCAGGCAATCACGCTTTTTTTCGGGGTGCTGATATTGGAACCCATAGGCAGCACCACAGCCAAATCCCCTTCTCATGTATGGGTTATTCTCAGACTGTTTTTGGACTGTTTTTCGCAAATCTTTTGGCAGGTAGGTAAATGTATATCCGAGGGAGTATCCTAGCCCGTATGCAAATTCAGCGTCTTTGTGCGCTCTGTCGAACATCTCTTCCTGAAGTTTTTTGACAAGGTAAGCAAATGAAATCCCTATTCCAAAGCCCAAGCCACGGTCAAAATCAATGTTTTTGTCAGCCCTTGCAAAGGCATCGTCTTTAATCCCCCTCGACAGATAGTTAAACACAAGGCCAAATCCACAGCCAAGCCCATATGCAAATTTTTTGCTATTTTCCGAAAGCCAAATCATTTCATTCTGGTATTCTTTGGACAGATATCCAAAACCATAGCCTGCACCCATGCCCAGCCCATATGCATACTCACCGTCTTCCTTTGCTTTTTCAACCATCTCTTTCTGAAACTCTTTGGTTAGGTATGTGAAAGTGATACCAACACCAAATCCTATGCCAAAATCCGACTGGACACCCTTTTCGGCACGGGTTAGCATTTTTTCCCGGAATGTTTTGTCAAATTGCTCAAACACATAGCCAATGCCATGGCCTAAACCTTGATCAAATATGTGGTTATTTTCGGCTCTATGCAATATCTCCATTTGTAGTTGCTTGCCTAATGATGAAAAATTTTTGCCAAGCCCCAACCCAAGGCCTATGGTGAGCTCACTGTTTGTTTTGGCGTACTCTAATATTTCATGTTGAAGATCGGTATCCATTAGGCTGTAGGAGTAACCAAAACCCCTGCCTACGCCGTTGGCAAACAAAACATTCTTTTTTATTTGGTCAAAGACCTCCTTTTGTACGTTTTTTGGCAGGTATTTGAATATTTGACCCAGGCTTTCCCCAAAATAAGATGCGAAAGGCATACCACTGTAGATTCTCTCAAAAACTTTTTGCCTGTGGGTCTCATCCAATGAGGAGAAGTTGGATCCAAGGCTAAAGCCAAACCCCTCTGCAAATTCAATATCAACATCCAATCTCCCTAAAACAGTTTCTTTGATATCCTCATTTAGTAAGTAAAAAGTTTCGCCTATTCCCTGGCCTATGCACTTTTCAAAATACCTGCTGCTTTTCATGTGTTCATAGACATGGTTTGGTAAAAACTGTTTTGGGTCTTTGCGTGGCAAATACTGGATGTTTTTGCCAAAGAACACACTAAACGCATAGATTTGGTTTTTCTCTTTTGGAACTACTTTTGAAAAGTTGTCTGCAAGATAATTCATGACTTTAACTTTGATGTGGCTATCGAACTCTATGGATTGTCTTGCAGCATCATGCATGGAATAATATGGACCTGACAAATAAACCCAGGTGTTTAGCTTTCTGGCTGCTTCTTTAGGGGATACACTGTTAAAGATCCCTTTCTGCAGCTCTTCAACACTAGGGATGGTTCGATTATATCCTATTTCGTAGCATAACCTCAGAGTATACAAAAATTCGTAATCGTTGCGGCGCTCTTCAAGGTTGCTGATGTACCTAAATTGTTGATCATAGTATTCGGTGGAATGCAGCAGGTTTTCAGCCTCTAAAACTGCGTCTAATGATTTTTTGTCCTTTGTTTCTTCTTTATAGCGCATTTGGCTTGCTTTGTTGGAAAGGTCATTATAATAGTCAAGAACAGTTAAAGGATTGGGATCTTTTTCCCAAAGTATATTGGATATTTTATCCAGGTCCATTGTAATATATTTCCGATACAATTCACTGAATCTTGTTTTCGTGCCATACAGTTTTACAATTCCTTTGATGTTTTCGCCATCATATTTCATAAAATGTTGGTATAAATCCAATACGCTTGTTGCTATGTCCCGATACGCCTCCAGGTATTTTGGTTTCAGGGCAATCAGAATGTTTTTTATGTTTTTGGAGATGATTATCTCAAGAGCTTTCCTTCCGCTATCAAAGTCTTTTTTTACCATGTCATCAGGAAAGTTATCCCACACTACTGCGTCATTGTCTGAAAATAGACCAACCAAGTCATATAGATCCATTCTTCCCAATTCTGCAGACGCATCTGTCACGGTATTTCGGGGGTTTATTATGAATATGTTGTTTAGATTAGTGACTTTGGGTTTAATTAGCTCATAGATGGTTCGAGACTTTCCCGAACCACTAGGCCCATAAATGTATACCTTATCTTCATTTAACGCATTGCTAAATCCATTGAATGCAACAAATGGGATTTCACTGCCATCAGGCAAAGTTAACTGCACATTGATTGCCGCTGCGATTTTTTGAGACATTATTGATGGATCTTCTTTAAAGACATTGGCAAACTTTAAGTATGAAATTTCAATGGGTTCTGATTCTCTTTTACTGGATCTTGTGTCCGCGATATTTTCATTGTTGAAAGTATCGGGTTCACTGGTGTAAGTATTCAATCAACAATCACACCCGTACATACAGCTTAACAAATGCAAATCCTAGTTGACAAGTTTGAATACCGTGCCAAATACCTAGATGATATGTGATATTTTGCATTTTAATGTCATATGCCTCAAATATCTAATATTTATTATAATATATAAATATTATTATTAAATTCCTACTGGGAAAAGCACAACAAGCAGGGCAATCAGCCTCCAATGCCACAAGCCAGAACAACAACACTTCTGGTGGAAACCCCATAATGGACATGCTGGGAAAGATAATACCGGGCCAATAAACTTTCTCATTTTTTATCCTATATGTATTGTTTAAAACCACGTTTTGTATTGTAAAATAAAGTCTAAACCGGTATCTTAAGACAGTGATATTGTTGTGTTTTGGTAAAGATATTCTCAATCCCTTTTGTGCATTATGGAAAATGCAAAAGTCCTCTGAATAACCCAATGCTTATTTGAATGAAATCCACAAGGAAACATAGTTGCTGATTTGTCATCATTGTATAATCCAGTATGAATGGCCCACTATTCACATATTGAACCTGGTGGTAATTTGGCATATCCGTTTCTTAGTGTTGTTATTGGTTATTGATATAGCAAAGGTAATGGTAACAGTGACAGGCACAGTTTGCAAGACCAACACAACATATTTGTCAAGAGTATGGGTCTTGGCTACCACACATAGTTAAAAGAGAAAAAAGATGCAATGGAAAACAATGGTAATGTGGAGTTGCTTTGGTTTAAACTCAATGCTGAACACAAGTTACTATTGTTTTTATTTGCTATTGAGCTAAATATACTCCAGAATCACACACACAACATTCAATAAAATGTATGCAACGCACATCTATGAATTTAAAAGTGATGCAATGCCAATTGCAAATCTGAAATCTAGTGTTTTTCTGCATCATCAAATACCAGGGTTGGTTTGTTATCTGGGACAGTTGGATAAGGCATTTCCACAATTATTCTGTATTCCAGATGACCAGGGTTGGCAGTTATGTGCGGTTCAGCAAAATCAGGACCTAAAGGCTCTGTGATTTTTTCATAGCACATTAGGCATTTGATAGTATGTTTTCTTGTCTGACCACTCATTAGGCAATATGTTATTTTTTTTATATATCTATGTTTTTGGTTCTTTTAGTGAGGAAAACCGATTGGATGCACTTCACGAGTAGTTCTCTAAATGCATACGGATATAGTGTTGCAAAGGGCGCCGTTAAGTTAAGGGTGTCCATATCCTGGCGATGTGGTCCTTCCCCTTGATTCTCAAGGCAATAGGCAGGCGCAACATGGGACAGTGCTTTTGGTGTGCTTTTGGTTATACAATCATTCTTTAACGATCAAAGGTTGAATTAAACTAATTTTCTTTCTTCCTTTTTTATAACTATTTAAATTATGTTTTTTAATATTATGATTACATATGTGCTTTGATTATGAAATTCCAGAAAAAGCAGATCAGAAAAAGACCTTAGAGAAAAGAAACGAAAAGAAACTGCAGCAACCAGAATTAGAAAGAGCAGAAGAAAGACCAATAACTGCCTAATCGTTAACTTTACTTTATTTTTTTAAATTAGAAAATGAGAAATGCCCCTTGTTGAAAAGATAATTTCACACACACAACTCAGGAAAAACCAATAACGGTTGTATGGAAAGCGGATGGCAGTCCATCAGCTATGTAGCGTACATTATGAGATCAAACAACAACAAAGTAATCTTGCATAGTTGTACACATAGGAGTCTCCTTGCTTTTCTTCAGACTAGGCAATATGGGCCCTAGCGACATATACTGCAATAGCACATAATTGCAAGAATTTCCCAAGCTTAACTCATCACGTATTCACATCATTCGCAGTATGCACAGCCAATTGAATTTTAGCCAATATCGATAATGCATGTTATGAATTCAAGTAACAAGATACAACAAAAATAACTTACGGTGTCCCCTTGGGAATTTGGGGATAATTCAGTGGAGGTCTGGACTTTTGATTATTTGATGATGGTGACAATGATGATGATTGCAGTAGATCCGATTGTTTTTTGTTTCCCAATATCATATCTGTCGGTCCAACCAGGCTCTTTGATGCATGTTTTAGAATCAGGAATACCCAACATTCATGACAACGACGGTTATAGGTTTTCCTGCTGTAAAATGTTAATTAGCGTAGTTATTGAATTTTGGTTATAACCCCCGAGGAAACCCCGAGGCTTGACCCGAACCCGTTGACTATTTCTCCACCTTCTTGACATGTATGCACATACCTGTAAA
Organism: Nitrososphaeraceae archaeon; assembly: GCA_016782225.1. GTDB lineage: Archaea > Thermoproteota > Nitrososphaeria > Nitrososphaerales > Nitrososphaeraceae > Nitrosocosmicus. The sequence continues at coordinate 15,009 of JADDOW010000116.1, read as the reverse complement.
TGTGATCGAATATCGATATCAAACGCCCATTGATTTTCCAATCGATTCAACCTGCCACTATATGTTGCCCTATTATGGTATCTTAATGTTGCATCAAAAGAAGGGATTGTTTTGATGTTAAATACCGTTATAACTCGAGGAATGATCTTGTGATTGATGACATTCCCTATATAGTCTATTGGAAACAATACTATAAATCGTCTCCTTCAATAATATACAGGCATCCTATTAAAATGAACATTATAGTCCCATATGTACTCCTTAAGCGATACAAGAGATAAATACCTATAGCCATAGATGTATTTCACATGTCTCCATCAACAAACAAGGCGCTTGTTAAATCATATGTAGAAGAAGTTTTCAATAATCACGACATATCAGCCAATGAAAAATATTTGGCAGGAAATGAAAAATTTCAAAAAATTCAAAGAATCACCATTAACTCCGTTCCTCACGGCGTTTCCTGACATCCCTGCGGACATAGAGCACATAGTTGAAGAAGATAGCCTTGTGGTAGTGTTTCTTAATTTTACTGCAACACATAAGGGGCATTTCAGGGAAGACCACCTACAAACAAAACAGTAAAAACAAGATCAGCAGGACTCTATAAAATAGAGAATGAAAAAATTGTGGAACATTGGGATGCGGTGGATCGATTGGATTGCTGCAACAGGTTGGCGCAATTACTTTTAAACAATCAAATAATGAATAAAAAAGGACCTAGGAGTGTTTTTTTATGGACTGGAAATATTTCCTGTAATGCCGTCCGGCCAGCATAGGTTTGATTTCTTTGAATATAAGAATGTCATCAAAACTTAATTAGATAACCCAGTCAAGTCATTTTATAACTGACATGCAAAAATACAGACTAACTTTTTCTTTTTTTGTATTTACCCTTCTGCTAATCTTTTCACTAATTCCGCAGCCTATAATTAATTTATCTTTTGGCGCACATTCCAAAGCCCCATTCTCAGTTTTTGGGCCAACGGTGAACGACGATAACCTCACCGTTGAAAAGGTAGCAGACGGTTTAAAATTTCCAACCAGCATGGCATTTATAGGCATAACGACATCCTCATAACTGAAAAAAACACCGGCAGAGTTATGGAGGTCATAAACGGTAAGGTCCAAAACCCCATGCACTTGATGTGCAGGTAGCATCAGATAAGGAACGAGGTTTGTTGGGAATTATAGGCTCACCCTCAACGAGGAACGGGATGGGATTTCCATGATAAACGATACCTACGTTGGTGATGTAGAAGCCTTGTCTGATGGTGAGGTTGATGGTACACCCGAAAACAGGGTTTAACCTTTGGGCAGGGTTTTGGCGGCATAACGGATATTCAGGCAGGTCCTGACGGTTACCTGTATGTGCTAAGCCACACAGGAGATTTGCACAGGATATTGCCATCATCTGAAAGTAAGACGCCAGGATACCAATCGCCCGGCATTACACCCATAATTGCTTCTGAAAATGGCACTCAAATAGTCAACTACACCACTGCAGTCATTGCCGGCATTGAGGATGATGATTCCTACACACCCAATCCAATTGAAATTGGTGTGGGACAAACAATAGCATGGTTAAATGGAGACACAATTTCCCATACTGTGACTTCAGGAGAGGACGTTGATCCATACGAGGGCATAATGTTTGATTCCGGTGCGGTCATTCCTAGCCAATACTATGGTTTGACGTTTGATGCGCATGGGGAATTTGATTATTACTGCATTTATCACCCGGAAATGGTTGGAGAAATAACAGTAGAATAGGAAAAGTGCCCTCTTTTTCCACTTGCCTTTCCAATGCATTAGCTTTCTTGCCCATCAGAAAACAATAACAAGCGAAAAAGGCCATGCGTTGCTTTCGCATTTCCGAATCAAAACTCTCGGTTAAGGATAAATGCTTAAGGCGCAAACTGTAAAAATACATAGCCTGTTTCTATCACAATTCACAGTATGCCATTAAACGCATGAAGGGAAAATGTTAATTTAAAATAATCTTGACAAAATATTCAGAAATTGGGGTTCTGTTGCATTACAGAGGATTTAATCTCAGAATAAGTTTGGTGTGAACCAAAAACTATTCTGACGGTACATACCTATTGCAACCGCAATCAGATCTCATGCATGGATGCGGCTCGTTAGCATCGGAATCACCGAAAACACCATGCTCGCCTGCTTTGTGATTGCAATCTTTGCAAAATACAACTTTATCCATGACCGGTATATGCCAAGAAAGCATAAAAGCCTTCTTTGTGATTGCAAACCCCTCATTAGGCCACAAGAAAAACCAACCCCTGATATCCGTATAAACAATTTTGCCTGTGTTCCTACTTCTGTAAATTAGGCCGCACCAATTGCGTTGCAGCCCACCAAGTCCCAGAGTCTTTGTTTGCACAGGTTAGTGTTATTTAGCGTATTACTCAACACACAATAGATTCACAAATTTTAAATGATATGTTTATTCATTAGCAGTTAGTCGACAAAGATTTTGTACCATCGTTTAGTTTATGATTGATTGACTTTATCCTTCAGTTTGGTCTTTTCTGTTTCTTACATTTGCTTATACTCATTATGAAAGGTATCTTTTCTTTTGGAAATTATTCTGCCATTAATACACATACTCTTAAACCTTCAATTTTATTGGTTCTTTATGCCACAACAAAGGCATTTCATCGGTTTAACATCAAATATGGTAATTTCAATCGTGCAAAAACCTCTTTATCATATGTTTCCTCTTTGTGATTATGATGTATTCTCCCTTAGGCGCCGTTACCCAATATTTTTTAAAATGTCTATAGGATTTCTTGTTGATGGAATTTAAAGAAATTCGAAATCTTTTCTATTGTATTATTACAGGTTTATTTGACAGTATTAGTTATCCTAACTATCTTTGAAAATTATTATATCTTTATTGTTACTATTGAAATTAAGGATAAAATGTTAAGGTCAAATCAAACAAAAAAATTTACAATATTAGCTGTAGCAGTATTTGCGATAGCTCTGTTTCTAGGTCCGGTAGCGTCTAGCACTGGCGACAACGTTGCCTCTGCCCACAAATCAGAAAAATGTGACAGCGAAAATTACTATAATGAACATAAAGACTATTGTAAGGAACATGACAGCAAAAACCATGATGGCGAAGGCAATTGGGCTTCACAAATTATAGGGCAGGTCCAATCATCAATCCAAAACGCACAATGTGTTTCTGGCGGCAACACCGAAGACTCATGCAATAACATAAGCACCCAAAACCAGCAAAACTCTGGAAACAACGCACTAGGGCAACAAGGTGGCAGTAGCAGTGGGGGCAACTTAGCTTCACAGGTTATAGAACAATTCCAATCATCAATCCAAAACGCACAATGTGTTTCTGGCGGCAACACCGAAGACTCATGCAATAACATAAGCACCCAAAACCAGCAAAACTCTGGAAACAACGCACTAGGGCAACAAGGTGGCAGTAGCAGTGGGGGCAACAAGGCTTCACAGGTAATAGGTCAATACCAATCATCAATCCAAAACAGTCAAGTGGTGTCAGGCGGAGACACCGTGGGCTCTGGCAACAACATTAACTTGCAAAATCAACTAAACACGGGCAACAACGCACAATCACAACAATAACAACCCCTTATGCCCCCTCTCTTTTTTACCGAAGGTATTGGCAAAATCACAAACAATGCTTTTGAAATATGGTACACATGAAACAAGGCGGACTAGAACTCTGATTACATCAAGTCATCTTTTATTTTATGAAAAAGAATAGAATTCTCATTCTATGGATTCAATTTCAATATTGAAAATTGATTATTTTTTGGATAAAGTCAATATCCAAAATATCAAAAGTATGGGAAACTAATTTTTATCATATTGATTTTTTAATGCATATTTTGCCATTTTCAACCACTATTGCTATTTTTGTCTCTACGGTTAAGATTTCCATTCCATATAGATAACTATGTTTTCATTTCCTTACCCGTTTAATCAACTCATCCATATTTTCACTACACATATACGATTAACGCAATAACTAATGAAAGGCATCCGTTCTCAAATGGCGTAGTGCTGTGTAACCATCAACCTTTTTTTATAGACAATCACAAATGGATTGTCCAAGACAAAAAACAAATCATTCATTTTATGCAAAGGATAAACTAAACTGATTTTCTTTCTTCCTTTTTTATAACTATTTAAATTATGTTTTTTAATATTATGATTACATATGTGCTTTGATTATGAAATTCCAGAAAAAGCAGATCAGAAAAAGACCTTAGAGAAAAGAAACGAAAAGAAACTGCAGCAACCAGAATTAGAAAGAGCAGAAGAAAGACCAATAACTGCCTAATCGTTAACTTTACTTTATTTTTTTAAATTAGAAAATGAGAAATGCCCCTTGTTGAAAAGATAATTTCACACACACAACTCAGGAAAATACCAATACTGAGCATATGGAGAGCAGATGACAATTCATCGGCCAGGGAGAGCCATAGGCATGTTTTATTTAATTGCCAATTCTTTAATTTTGTAATGGAATTAAGGAACATTAGCTGTCATTATGCCCCATGTTAAAGCCGCTGTCCCGGAAGTTCTGGATGCAACATACTAATCATCCCATATTAAATGGAAAATAAGTGTTCATGTGGCATAACATAATACAGTGTCCTTAGTTATCATCTAATCCATCACAACCTCATTATGGTATTCAGATACTACCAGATGCTTGTTGTCATCAAAACCATCAGGCAGCGAAATTGACAAGTTTTATGGGTACTCCAATATCGCAAGGAGTAGGAAAATGGCATACATGGATGTTGTTGACAAAGGCTCATAATTACATTTTAACGTTTTAGATATTACATTATTCTAACAAGCATATTAATCAAATAATTTTTATATTCTGTTTATGGGATATAGACCATAACGTTGATAAATTTTAAAAATTTTTAGAAGAATTAAAGTGATATATCTATCACTTTAATTTAATCAACAAAGTAAACACAAAGAAAGTCAAGAAATGAAAAATTCTGCCAGGGATTATTATGGTCTTGTTATCTCCCTTGCAGACAGGAACCTGAAATCTTTGTTCTTCAAAGTCATGCTAGTATTTCCTTTCTCGGCATCCACTCTAAATTGCACTGTACTGTTTTTTTGTGCGGTGGTCCAAGCTTTACTTGTTTTTCTTTTTTTATTGCCATCTTGTTTATCAAAACCATATTTACCGTCCTCATCCAAAACGCTATACCACAGTCTCCAATTCTGTCGGGTATGATCAAAGCTGCCATTTGCATCAATTCCTTCTGTATCAAGGTGCATCTCGCAACGTACTTTGTCTGAACCCTCGTTTATTGTGACGCCCTTAAAGCCAATCCACCTTTCTCTTAGGCCATCAAAATTTAGATCAAACTTGATCCTTTCTTCTGGCCCATACTCTCTTTTTGTTTCCCTATCTTTGGTTTTTAGGTTATGCATCGAATAGCTATATCCGCCATCGTGAGGGTATTCCTTTTGAAATTTTAATGATTTAATGGCGAATATGTAGCACCTAGCTGAATCATCGCTACGATTTGAATGGTGTCCTCCCCTCAACTTTGCATCAGCAAAGGCCAAGTCATTAACATACTTGAAATATCCTGTAACCTCTTGATCTACCATCGATTTTTTAAAGCATATGTCATTTGATCTGGTTTTTTCACCACCGATGTTTCTTATCCTGTTTAGTTTCTGATAGTAAACACCATCATTGTAGTTATCACTTGCAATATTGTCCGGAATGTATAACTCTGCTGTGCCTGGTTTTGTAGAGTATATTTTTTTTACACAGAATTTATCCAATTTCTCACGCATTTTCCCCATCTTTAATACCTATTTATGTAATTTATATATTTTTCAAAAATTCAACAAAAGCAATTATGCATAATTTTCGATAATTCACATCAATGAAATTGAGATCACATAAAGTCCATATGCATTGGTTGTTGTGCATTTTTAAATACGTTACTCTTATAGATAACCATTAAATGACAATGTAAAAAGCGTTTTTAGGAACAGGATCTATAGTACCCATGGCTTGTTATTCTACAATGTAACATTTAAAATAAAAACCTGTAGTTTATGTAATTTGCAAGCCTGTCACTCGACATATCATCCCTTTATGTGTCCAATACAACGAATCTGTTGGAGGCATCCACTTCGATACTAAAAAAGATTCGAGAATGTAATTCATGAAAAGATTCAGAGTCGCCAACCAACTAATTGGGTTTGAGAAAACAGAGGATAATTACATAACTGTAAAAACCATCTGGAAACCAAAATACGAAGACGATAAAGAACACAAACACAAATTCAATTCGGAAAATGCCAAAAAGCAACAAACATTTCATTGAAGAAAGGTTGTGGTCATAGCAACAGTTACAGGGGTTTAGGAATAAAAGAAATTGCTTTTGCAAGGGTGGGAAAATAAGAATAAAAACATCATGCCCTGCAGCACTATCCATTATCCATCACTATGTGTTGATAAAAAGGGAACAAGGGTAACGAAGTTTAATGCATGCAGGCATTTGAAAGGCTCTTCATTGCTATAAATGATGATTTTGACTTTAGTAACCAAACATTAAAAATAATTCAACATTAGTGTAGCCCAACAACTAATTCAAACCGAATAGGGTAAAATAGGATAAAACTGGTTGAATCATTCTAACAGCATTAAACCCTTCATCACAAGGAAGTTAATTCCGCAGTCTACTATGTGTTATTTGAAAGTTTTTGCAGTATTTTTATGTTAATGTGTTTCAGGGTTTACAAAAAAGCATCTTTTCATCATCAATAAATTGTTAGGGTTAGACTCAATATAACAGAGTATGGTACGAGACAAATGTCGCCAAACTTTAAAGAATTAATGGAATGCCCTTTTTACCGTATTTGAATTGCTACTTCTAAAAAATATGAAAAGGAGAATTTCCACCAAATAGCAGGGGTAATCCTTGGTTTACTTGCTTACCCCTACCTGTGACCTGATAGATGACAGGGTCTGGTCAATTTTATATACTGCCAGTTTGTCCCTACCAAGCAAATCAAACTTTTGGAGAATTGTTTGGAACAATGTCTCCTCTTCTATTTGTTCAATAATAAACCACTGTAAGAATGAGTATGTGGAGCGGTCCTTTTCCTGTTCAGTCATGTCGACCAGATCGTATATCGACCTGGTTACAGCCTGCTCGCTCTTTAGGCCAAATTGGAAAGTAGCTTCCAGGGATTCAAAATTACCAGGTGGTTTATCAATTGCTGGGATTACTGCCTCCGCCCCAGTGCCATTAAGGTAATGGAGGAACTTTAGCATATGCCCGTTTTCTTCGTTAGCCTGCTCAAAAAAGAAAGCGGCACTTCCATCATATCCTGTTCTCTCGCACCATGATCCGATTGCGGTATAAGCATTGGCAGATGATGCCTCAAAAGATATTTGGTCATTGATTGCTTTTGCCATATTTGATGATATTCGCATTATAACAATAAAGGATTTTCATAGTATCTATGTTTTGTGCTTTCCATGGCAATATATCCATCCATATGTACTGTATGGCAATTGCTCTGGAAAATGTTTCAAAGATATTATGTTATGTTGCAAGTCGCCCCAACAATAACCAGATACCCATACCCTATTCACAATCATGCCAAAGTTAAGCACATCAGAAATAAAATTATTTGAGAATGCCCGCTCAGCCCATCGACAATGATTCTGAGGTCTAGGCGGATCCAGATTTGGAACCCAAAATTGTTAACTAATATGGTATTAAAACTCACCCATAATTGCATAGACCATAACAAAAACCAACATGCAAAGTTATCTAAAATTAGGCAGGATGTCAACCCTAAGGTATAGGTTTTTAAGATTCCGCCATTATCCGGATATCCCAAAAAATTTACATTAAACCATCCACATAAGTGATGGTTGAAACAATCCAAGATAAAAAAAGCAGAATTGTTAATTCTTAACCTTTAGGTTAGGTTTGCGATACAATAACGTGTTATAATCACATATAATCACATACAGGGAACACTTTTCGATATTTGGATAAACCAAACAGAACTAACCCTAAAGAAACAGCACTTAAATATTCAGGTTTTTTTGTCTTTATGAATTGGATAAATATTTCATGCCATTGATTTTGCTAATAACAATTGCATCATTTGTTTATGTCTGCCAACCTGCTGCCTATGCACAAACCCTGGAATGCAACAATCAGCAGATACCGTGTCCCAACAATAACTACACCCAATGACCCAGTGATAGCTGAGTCAACAGGACCGCAGGGGGCTATTGTTAGTTTTGATGTTTCTGCGTCAGATGATGTAGGTGGCAACATAGTCCCACAATGCATACCGTCATCAGGAAGTACTTTTAGGATGGGCGAGACGACAGTAAACTGTACCGCTATAGACGGCTCAGATAATTTGGAAGAAAAATCACATCTTCTGAAACAGCCAAGGTTAGTTGGTTGGGCCAAATTGAGAACAACGAAAGTACAATCTCAGACGACATAGGCTTTAGGTTCAATGGAGTTGACAAGGTGGGGATAATGGGTTTTGAATGCAAATTGGATGACAAAAATTGGCAAGCAAGTACAGTAAAATACCAACCAAATGAGGCTGGTTGCTATTATCTCAACTTGGAACAGGGATTGCACACAATTCAGGTTAGGGCGGTAGATACATCAGGCAACAAAGATCAAACATCCGTAACGTTCTCTTTGACTATTGTATCACTGAGGGATTCCATTGCGGAACTAAGGGATATTGTTCTCCTTTTAGATTTGCCTTCAAGCGTTCAACAAGGGTTAATGAACTCATTGGAAAATTCCATTGGCAACATAAAAGACGATAACTCCTACGATAGCCGGATTTGTGATTATATAGACTCATTCAATTACAGATTTTCAATGGTTATGGTATCGGACTTGATCACAGAAGGTGTTATAAACACAATAATCACGTCAAGTGCGGCAATATGGGACAGGACCGGATGCAATTCCCCTGTAGTTGACCTGGTCAATGAACAGACGGTAATGGAAGGAACAAGCGACATTGTCCTTGATGGCTCCGATAGTTTTGATTCAAAGGATGACAAAAGTGTAACATATCAATGACTCAGACTTTTGGTCTGCCTGTAAACATTAAAGACGGCAATAAGCCAAAGGCAAGCTTTGATGCCCCTTTATGGGATGGAACAGATAACCAGCAGACAATGACTTTTAGGCTAACAGTAACTGATAGAAACGAATTGTCATCTGACAAAACGGTTCGAGTAATAGTTAACAAAGTGAATGCACCGCCCGTGGCTGAAAGCCAGAGCGTAACGACAACAGCAAACACACCAGCGGACATTACACTCAGGGCCAGCGACCCCGACGGCAATGCGCTCACATACGCAATAGCATCGGGGCCAAAGTGAGGCGAGATTTCGGGGTTTGACGAGGCAACAGGCGCGCTTGCCTACACGCCAGCTGAGGGCTTTAAAGGAAAGAACAGCTTTACCTTCAGGGTCAGCGACGGAACTGCAGACAGCAACACGGCGCATGTCAGAATGACTGTTAATGGAAATAAAGATTCAGCCCGTGGAAATAGTTTTGACACTGAACTTCAGGAAATTCCTTGAACAAGCGAAAACACTACAAGCGATAATAACTAATTGTCTACAATTGTCTAAATCTAAAGGATGATCTTCGCAATTTCTTTGAAAAACAATTTCATCTTTTCTTAGGGTTTGCAGGAATACAGTAAAGTCTGTTTTGAGATTAACATCTATTCCATCAACTGCCTATAGTTTTTTTCGTAATCAAAGAAAAGGCTAATTGAAAACAATCAATCAACTGCATAAGTTGATTTGGCATCAAAATTCCATAGTCCATAATAACCACAAAAAATTAGGATCTCTTATATATAGAAGTTATCTGAATTAGCCCTCTTGACGCATCAGATACAAGACTCAATTTTCACTCTGCAATAACCCAGAAATGCAAAAAAAGTCATCTCAAATTATGTAATTTTAAATTGATTTTGTAAATACCAGTTACACCACAAGTTTAACTAAACCAGCAAAAAAAAATGATGACTTAATTTTGTTTATCGATGATTATTTATATATTGCGTTTTTCATGTATTGATATGAGTTCGGGTATTGAATGGAATGCCACTATAAAAAAAGAGGCAAGAGGAATAGGTGACGATGATCTTGGCGAGATTCAAGGAATTACAGATACCAACGTAATAACAAAAGTTGGTAGGGTTAGTAAGAAGACTTACTCTATTCCGAAAAGTCTTGTTGACAAATTTGATGGCCGTAAGGTAAGGTTCAGCATAACAAAAGAAGAAGCAGAAAGCCAATACAAAATCGAAGAGTAAATCTTCTAGGTTTATCGCGATATGAAAAGTTTGTGGTTTATTTTTTTGCAACCTGCTTTCCGGGTTCATCAAATCTCTTTTTTTTACCAATACCAAATAACCTCCAAATTATCGGCCTTTGCTTGTCAAAGCCGAATCCTCCCCACAATATCGTAAAATGGTTATTTTTTGTTTTTATCGCCTTCTTTTCCATTATTACCCCCAATTTTTTTAATCCTTCAAAATCTGTTTTCATTTTATCTGTCCTGCCCAACAAGTTTAATCGGTTTTTTGGCATCAACAATTGTTATATTTTTTTTTTCAATTATATGATTAGAGTATTGTATCAAGATTCGCCAACCCTTGATCTCTCGTATACCACATTGCCCGATTTATATCTACGGTAACATCCAACTTGCTCTCGAATGCTTGATAATACTAATACTAATACTGTCATTATCTTTGGTAATGGATCATTTTAAGAGAATTGCCGCATCATATTGAGTAAAGTTATTGCTACAAAATGTAACTATATAGAACAACCATCTAAAAATGTTATAATTGATTTAGTCATTAGTAAGTTATATTTGATAAGCTTTAATCTTAAATCTATTACATAGAGCATCTTCCCATATATATTAAAAAGTGGTTAGTTTGATTGAATGAATAATAAGATATGCCTCATGGCAGCAATTTTGGCATTTGCATCTGTTGGTGCTTTGTTTACACAACCAATTTTGGCATCCGAAAACGGCAGCATGATTGAGAATGTTTTGGATAACGCTCTTCCAACTAATAATAATGATAATGATAACAATAATCCAACAGCATCAAGCTCGGGTACAAATTCCGCAACCTCTGCGGAATTCGCAAATGGTGTCCCTACCAGCACTAGCTTGTCTTGCGGTCAAGTTGTCAGGGAGAGTGTGACACTCTCAGCAAACCTTGAGTGCAGCACCGATGGGCTAATTGCGGGTGCCGATGGCATTACCATCAACCTAAACGGGTTTACCATTGCAGGACCCGGGGGCGAAAGCTCCAAGGTGGGCATAATGCTTGCAAACAACGACAACGTTCAGGTCACAGGCGGCACAGTAAAGGGCTTCCAGGCAGGTGTACTAAACACCGGTGGTTCAGGCAACACAATATCAAAGGTAACCTTCACTGAAAACCAAATCGCAATATTCAACACCGGTGCAAAAAACACCAACATCGAGACAAACAACATGTTCTCAAACAGCATAGGCGTCGCATCCCACTCATCCACCGGAACACAACTTCACCAGAACATGCTCACCGACAACCAATTGGCAGGTGTGACATTGGTAAACTCCGCAACAAACGTCCTTGACTTTAACACAATAACAGGCTCAGTCAACGGTGTGTTCTTGGATGGCCAGAGCGCAAACAACAACGTAAACACAAACACCATAGTCCAAAACAGCGGTGTTGACATCAACAACGGCAACGGTCTCCCAACCAACATCAACGCAAACGGGTTCTCCGACAACCTCTGTCACACATCAGTGCCTGACGGCCTGTGTATCGGCAGATAAACCCAAAATTTTTTCTTTTGCATTAATTATTTAATCATCCCTTTCGAATCCTTTATCAAATATCATAGTAACAGTTATCCCATGCCAGATTATATTATTTGTTGCAAATGTTTTTTTTCTAATTACATTACGCTAGAATTAACATGTGTTAGCGCATTGGTGGTTCTCCTTAAACGATGAGAGTCAAAGATATGTTTTGGGTTGGTCATGATATGATAAAGAACGTGCATACCCATCACAATGACACCAATTCTTGTTTTGGCACACAGACAAAGCATCTACATATTGTTTGTTGAGTCAGGTATTTTCTGGACTAAATCGAATATAAAGCAAATCCTAAACTAAAAGCCCATGAGCTGGAAATACCGTTTCCTTTTATTTTGACGGTTATCAGCATGTTCTACAGGCCTGCCCTTTATAGGAATAGCGGATTTACACCAATTACAACAATTATTGCCATCAAGGTTCCAAGACAATATATCAAATCCGTAGCGTTTTACAACAACATTGTTACATTCCGGGCAAAATGTATTTTCCATAGGGTGACCAGGAACGTTTCCCAAATAGGCAAACCTCAAACCCTCCTCCTTTGCTATTGCATGGTGTTTTTCCAACGTATCAATGGGAGTGTATTCAAATTCCATCATTTTATAGTCGGGATGAAAGCGCAGAAAATGTATTGGGGTTTCTGGACCCAATTCATCATAAATGAATTTGCACAGGTTTCTAGCCGCCTCCATGCTATCCCCTACTTGAGGAACAACAAGATCAGTTATTTCAATATGGATATTTGTCCTTTCTCTAATTTGCTTGATTGACTCAAAAACAGGATCCGAATTAGGAATACCAATGTAGTGTCGGACAAATTTTTCATCCCCGCTTCCCTTAAAGTCAACCGTAATGCAATCAAGAAATTTGCTCATCATTTCTACAGATTCAGGTGTGTCGTACCCATTTGAGACAAATATATTGAACAGGTCCTTTCTATGGGCCTCAATTCCACAGTCTTTTGCAAATTCAATAAATATTGAAGGCTCGTTATATGTATACGCTATGCCTGCGGCCCCATATCTTATGGCAGACTCAACGACTTGTCTAGGAGTCATTTCTGAACCCTCAATCTTTCTTCTTTGAGAAATATCATAATTCTGGCAGTATTTGCATAGCCAATTGCATCCAGTAGTCGCAATTGAATAGATACTGCTTCCAGGCATATAGTGCGTAACTGGTTTCTTTTCTATTGGGTCTATATGACCCGCAATTACCCTACCATAGGAGTGTAATTGCAGTCTTCCATTTGTGACACCCCTAATGCCGCAGAGACCATATTTGCCTTCAGGTATTTCGCAGTATCTTGCACATGCGGTGCATTCTATCCTACCGTTTGGTAGTTTTTTAAATAATTCCGCTTCTTTTCCCAAGAATTTGTTATTTAATTGCAATAATACCCTATATATGTGCATTTCAATAATGTAAGTGGCTCTGTCCCCTCAAGGAAATCCCACAGGCTGAAGTTTCATGCGAGAGTGCAGGCAGCATCAATTCGCAAAGCAGTGATCCTCTGTTGCTTTTATCATACGCCAAACCACCTTTCAATTTTCAAATGTTTTGTGGAATTGTTACCAAAAACCATACTAATGGTTCAGATACATATAAAACAATACCCCGTTTATTTTAGGTAACTTTGCGTTTGTTGAAAAAGCCATTTTGGTGATTTGTCTCACCCTTTTTTTCCAGACACCATTGCCATGTTGGCATCAAACGAAAGGCAAACTTATTGGGAACCCCATCCCCATTCCACTTAACCGCTGTTTCCTTTTGGGTCAGGGTTCTTCTATGAAGTTCCTTGATAAAGAACATATGGGTGGGCTTCACTGGGTTTTTTCATTATCTTGGCGGCATGCCCATGCGCGCCTTTAATTTTTTATCCCTTATCTATCCTTTTTTTGTTTGTCGAAACTAAATTCTCAATAGTCTCGTTCCTTAAATCCATAATAGAGATTTTTTTGATTATTGATGAATTGGACAATATGATCAAAGTCCCCAAAGCCCCATTTATCCAAATTTAAGTTAAACTTTGAGGGCACGTGTCTTATGGCATATGCAAATAGTTTGCTTAACTTGCTGGGGTTATTTATAACGGAAAACATTTAGAGAAAAATTTATTGTGGCATGCAGTGAAGTTTTGTAGTATTGCTCACCAAAACACATTATTGCCTTTTTTAGCATGGTATTCATTGCGATGTTTAGATATTCTGTATGCGTCATATGCCTGCCATATCCAAAACACAAAATAGATTATACCTAATGGTGGAAACAAGATTGTTAGCGCAGCCAGAATCCATCCAACAATCAGCAATTTAATGCCCTTTGTTATCTTTCCAACGTAAAGATGCCCAACTCCGTTAAATGCAATGGCGCCTACCAATATAGATATTGCAAGAGTGTTTTCGGGCTTTTTGGAATGCGTTTGCGGTGGTGGACTAATAACGGTAGAAACGTCTTGCCTGGGCTTTCCGCAAGTAGGACAATAATATACATCTCCAAACGAAAAGTCTCTTTCGCAGTGTCTGCAAAACACCATTAATCTTTATACACATCTTTTATTATAAAGTTCTTCCTAATTCCGCCCTTTATAATCACACTTTCTGCACATGAGAGTAACTTTGTGGTCTTCATCAAAACCAAAAGGCGGGAAAGGGTTTTTTCCTCCCATGTTGATTGGGATCAAATATGGAAGCAATAAATAAATTCCAAATATTTGTATTTAACATATTTATGTTATATTGTTACATAAACTTTTATTGAGAAAACAAAGCTCCCCATCTAAAATAACATTGATGGTTACAGTATCGGCTTTAGCATCATTGCTATTAGTATCAGGACCATCAACCTCATCATTAACTTTTGCCAGTAACCATATCAATGACGGTGCAAACAAGGCATTTATCCAAGAGGGTAACGATAATATCATAAGACCACAAAACACACCAATACAATTTCCAAGTAATTCAGAACGAGGGCAAACAATACTGCCACAGGCTCAGGGGCAAGGGCAAACAATATTGCCACAGCA
>JADDOW010000024.1 GCA_016782225.1 Nitrososphaeraceae archaeon | reverse complement strand
CAGAAGAGTCATTGCTGTTGTTTTGGTTGCTGTTGCTATCTTGACTGCTTTGGTTGCCTTGGTTGTTGTTTGAGTTAGTAGATTCTGAGACTGCTGATGCTATTTGTCTTGAGTTGTTTTCAAAGGTTTTTGCTGCGTTTACATTTATGTTGGAAAGGTGTTTTGCGTTGTCTCTTGCTTGCTGTAGTGTTGACTTCATAGAGTCAAGGTTTGAGAAGATGATGTTGTTTGTAAGTCTTATTGCTGAAACCGCGTTGTCTGCAAAGCTGCTGACAAACTTGGTGTATGCTTGGGTTATGGAGTCTGGGGACGCAAAGCTGCTGACCATGCCGTTAAAGCTTTCATTGTATGGCCTCCATGCTGACTGAAGTGAGCTAATTACTGATTTTTGAGACTCAATGTATTGCTCTGAGATCTCTTTGGCTGTTTGCAGTGATTGCTCTTGGTAACTGTTAACAATGTCATTGTAACGGGGGATTTGGTTTCTTGACTCCTCTATTGACCTGTTGATGTTGTCTTTGGTCTCGTCAAGTGACCTGTTTACTGATTGAGTGAAATCATTGGAGTTTTGGTTGCTGTTGTTTTGGTTGCTGTTGTTTTGGTTGCTGTTGTTTTGGTTGCTGTTCGTATTGATATTAGTATCAAAGGTATATGCTGTGTTGTCTGAATTATTGGTTTTGGTTGTCGTTGCTGAACTATCAGATTTAATTGTCATCATCTTGAATTGGATAACATGCTATATAAGTTTTGGCATTTTATGGTATTTAAAACCGTTAAAATCCTTAATCAGACCTTGTGTTGTTTTCAGATAAACAAAAATAACTAGCACCAATAACGCCTTTAACCATGACACAAGATGATGATTCAGGATGGATGGAGGCGTACGGAAAAGATTATGACTACTTTCACGCTAACCGTGATGGACTTTACAAGAAACACAAAAACGAATTTGTTGCCATAAAAAGCCTAAAGGTCTACCATGACGCAAGCACACTTAAGCTATTGGAACAACTAATGGCAAATGTTGTAATGACACTGATCACACGTCTACAGGATTCTGAAATGATCTTTACTCTTGTTCTACATATGACTTGGCCAGGCACTTATTTTGGCATTTTTCTAATCATATAATATTTTTCATAAATTGATGGTTTTCCTTTATTATACCTGCAGATAATCCAGATCTAATTTATATTTTTGTTAGGCCTACCTAATAGTGTCTATGAATCTGCGCCATAGACTAACATAAAAAATACAAGCGCTCTAATGCACCACACACAAAATCCTTTGCATGTCTATACACTGGAACCATTTGTAAGCTGGATATTGTACTACAGCACCAAAGGAGTGAATTAACAAAAAGATGGTATTGGCATTTACAAATTCACTCCTTTGATTTTTTTTAAAATTGTATTTTGCAAAATAGGTTTAACACATTTTTGTAGTCCATGATTGACGTTTTTTTATAAATCCTATGTGAACCTATGTAATCTATCGTTGTAAAACAATGTCTATGTCTCTAAATTCTCTACTTTTTGATTTGGCGGCGGTAGCGCCGCTAACCTGTTGTCATTACATTGGGTTTTGGTTGTCGCAATTGTGGTGCTGATGAAGACTACAGTAAAGGCATTAGTAGTGCTGATTGCATTGGAGATAGGTAAAAGGTGCTCCAAAGTGTCCTCGTAAAACAATACTGCCTCCTCTGCATTCCTCCACCCTCAACAGACTATAAGATGGTAATGGAATTTGGATATTGTAATCTTACATAGTCTCCAAATTAATTACTATGCAGTTTATCCAGCATCCCCTTCAACCGGTATGATTCTTTAATCAACAATGATAGAGAAATGTACGGACAATAATTGGTCCCCTTTTGCTATATGTTACTCATGCATAAACTTGGCCCTGCAACCGAATACCCTCGAAATGGCAGTCTGATAAATCTTGAGTTGCAGCGTAGTCATTGCAATCATATTAATGGTAAAGAATTTGTCTTGATGTTTAATCTCTTTTAAACCGAAACATTATTGTGTAATCCGTTATCTTCAAATGCACATCTTTCATTTGCATTTCCTCAACAACCAAAAACTGAAGATATTTTCCCATAAGGACGTTAAACTTTTTCCCATGTCAAACCTTATTACATAGGATTCAAAACCGCTATCCTGATGCTGAGTGTATTGAAAACCAGACAAATCCAGCCAAACCCTAAAACCATCCAAAAAAGATTCCAAATTGCGCTCTTTGTTTGTCATTACCATAACATCTTTGGAATATTTTTTCGCCCAGCTTTCTGTAATTTGTTCTATTTGCTCCTCTGTCATGGTCTCAAATATGTCTGTCAACAGTGTTTTTGGCACATAATAAAAGCCAGCCTTAGCTGCCGGTTGGTGGCTCTGTCGCGTCTGGGGTTGGTGGCTCTGTCGCGTCTGGGGTTGGTGGCTCTGTCGCGTCTGGGGTT
>JADDOW010000025.1:21194-34925 GCA_016782225.1 Nitrososphaeraceae archaeon | reverse complement strand
TACAACTACTTTATTGATTATACTGTATTGATTGTCATGGTACATGTTATTAGAATCTATTCATATAACATCATCAATGGATACATATTGATTTCTTAAGATTTTATTACAATTATGCTCTACTAAATTCTTCTATAGTACTTTTAACAATAAAAATACCTATGATCATATAAACTATGTTAATACTTGCCTAAATCTATATCGGTTTTTGAGTTTTTTTTATTATGCGGATGAATAAGTTTGCATTCAATGACTTGTTTATTGTTATGATGGTTTTTTAAAAAGAATTTGAAATGTACATATCTCACAATATCGTGAAAAAAAAGTTCATTCAAAAATGTGCCTTTGCCATCTTTGTTAACTTTTTCAATCACTATATTGGTAAATAAAACTATTGTTTTTTTAGACAGTGTTATCATTGACAATTCTCTAATGAGATTTCTTACTTCTAAGCGGGTGTTTTCTTTGAATTTATGTAAAAATAAGGGTATTATGTCGTCAAGGATCAATATGTCAAAATTTATTATTTTTATCTTCTTTACCAGTTTTGCAAGATCATCAAACTCATAGATTCTTTGATAAATAATATTCTTTAGATATGTTTTACTCTCGTTGTTGTCAATCAGTATTTTGTCCATCATTAACTTTATTCTTTCTGGCCTGAAATTACCTGAAGCATCCGCATATATAATTTTCTTGTTATTTATGCCACTGACCGCGCAAATCAAAAAACTCAATTGAGTTTTTCCTGAACCTTTTTTGCCCGCTATTTCTATAAGAAATCCGGATTTTGTATCGTCGCATAGTATTTTATCTATGTTCGTTATCCCTGTTTTAATTATAAAATCAATTTGAATATGATGAATAAAAATTTTTTATTTTAATAAGATGTCTTTTCTGCAGTATATGAGTAAACGGTTTAGTTGATTGATAAGGGAAGCTTTTTATTGTCGCCAAGATTTTTTCACAATTGAATAACAATATGTCCGCATCTTCTTCACAACAGCAACCTACTAAAAGACCTTTGAATGTTCTACAACGATCTTTAAACAGAAAAGTAGCTGTAAGATTAAAAAGTGAAATTGAATATAGAGGCAGAATGACAAATGTGGATTCTTATATGAACCTTATTTTGAATGATGCAGAAGAGTTTGATGGCAATGATTTGATGGCAAACTACGGTCGAGTGGTTATTAGAGGCAATAATGTACTTTTCATTAAATTGGAAAAAGAATTTTAATTATTAATATAGTCTTCTGGTTTTATTGTTTTTTATAGGTATTGGAAATGTCAAGAAAATTTATATTCACTTCTGAGAGTGTGACTGAGGGCCATCCGGATAAGATTTGTGATAGGATTTCTGATTCTGTGTTAGATGAGTTCCTAAAAAATGATCCCGATTCACGTGTAGCTGTAGAAGCTTTAACCACTACTGGGCTAGTAATTGTAGCGGGTGAAGTAACTTCTAAAAATAAATTGGATATACAGGAAATTGTACGAAATGAGATTAATGAAATAGGTTACAACAAACCTGAATATGGATTCGATGGCAACACCTGTTCCGTTTTAGTGTCTTTGCATGAACAGAGTCCTGATATCTCCTTAGGTGTATCTTCAAATGAGCTAAGGGAACAAGGTGCAGGTGATCAGGGACTAATGTTTGGATTTGCTATAGATGAGACTCCTGAATTAATGCCTCTGCCCATTACTCTGGCCCATAAACTGTCTCTGAAATTATCTACTGTAAGAAAATCAAAAGAATTGGACTGGATTAGACCTGATGGAAAATCGCAAGTATCTATATTATATGAGGATAATAGGCCAAAAACGATCGATACAATTGTTTTATCTACTCAACATGCTCCCGAGATATCTCAGGAGCAAATTAATGAGGAAATAAATAATTATGTAATCAAGCCAGTTTGTGAAGATTGGATAAATCCTAATACTAAAATATTTGTAAACCCTACGGGCAGATTCGTAATCGGTGGTCCTCCTGGAGATACTGGATTAACAGGAAGAAAAATAATTGCAGATACATACGGAGGAATGGGGCGTCATGGTGGAGGTGCGTTCTCAGGCAAAGATCCTTCCAAAGTTGATCGTTCTGCATGCTATATGGCAAGATACATATCAAAAAATATTGTGGCTGCTGGATTAGCTTCTAAATGTGAAGTTCAAATTGCCTATGCAATTGGAGTTGCAAAACCAATTTCAATAATGGTTGATACATTTAACACCTCTGATGTATCTGAGGATATAATTGAAGAGAAAGTTCAAGATGTTTTTGATACAAGCCCTGCCGGAATAATAAAAACTTTGGATCTAAAGAGACCGATATATAAGAAAACGTCTGCTTATGGTCATTTTGGCAGATCTGATGTGAATTTTAAATGGGAACAGGCTGATAAAATCGATCTTCTTAAACCGCTTTTACATTCCTAGATATATTTTAATTATTTTATATTTTGAGAAATGTTTTTTAATTTTGGTTGTTGATGCAATATATTTGTTAGATTTTTTTAAAAATTCAAATAAAGATTCTTCTCAACAGGATGATTTATCTATTGCAGAAAAAGAACAGGACCTACCAAAAGAGATAATGGAAAAAAAACAAAAAGGTTTGTTGAAAACTGGTCTAACTACAGGAACCTCTGCATCTGCTGCAACGAAAGCTGCTTTATTGGCACTCCTGTCTAAAATATCTGCAGATAGTGTTGATATAACACTCCCGAAAGGCAAAGTAGTTACCTTAAATATTTCTTGGACAAAATTTCAAGATAATTCTGTTACCTGCGCAGTAGTCAAGGATGGAGGTGATGATCCTGATGCAACCCATGGAGCTGAAATATGTTCCACTGTTCAATTGACCGATAACATGGGAAAAATTGATGTTGATGGTGGAGTTGGTGTTGGGAGAGTAACCAAACCTGGGCTTGGCCTGATGATAGGCGCAGCTGCAATCAACCCAGTTCCCATGAAAATGATTATTCAATCATTAGATGATGTGCTCAAAATCAATAACCACATTACAAAAAATAATGGATTGCGTGTTGTTATCTCTGTTCCCAACGGCGAGGAAATTGCAAAAAAAACTGATAACCCTAGGCTAGGCATAATGGGGGGAATTTCAATCCTCGGAACTACGGGTATAGTTTTACCATATTCTACCGCATCATTTGCAGCTTCCATAAGACAGAGTTTAGATGTGGGAATTGCTCTGGATTCAACTACTTTTATACTTACTACTGGAGGAAGAAGTGAAGACTATTGTAAAAATCTATTTGGTGCCACTTATCCCGAGCATTCTTACATCCAGATGGGCGATTTTGCCGGATATAGTGTCAAGCAATGCTATGAAAAAAAAGTAAAGAATGTAATCATTGCTGGTTTCATCGGCAAATTAACCAAAATAGCAATGGGCGTAAAACAGACCCATGTAAGGGGTTCACATGTAAATATGGATTTTATGGCTAAATTGGCTGAAGAATCTAGAGCATCTGAAAAAGTCGTAGATCTGATTAAAAGTGCGAACACAGCTAGGCATGTATCTGAAATAATTGATGATAACAATATAGTTGGTTATTATGACCTTTTATGCAAGTATGCGTTTAATCAACTAAATAGTTATTCAAATAATCAGCTCTCTATAGATATAATTATGTTTGACTTTGAGGGCAAAGTTATAGGAAAATACCAAAATAAATAACTTTATTTATAATTTTTATCCATAAGCCTATCAAACTAATTATATTAAATCAAAGAAATTGTTATAATGTGGAAAATTATACAGTATTATTAAAAATGTTTTTTGGGAAACCTTGGTTATATCACTATGAAATTGAGTAAGAGGGAAATTGCAATAGTGGCTATAACTAAAAACGGAATTGAGATTGCTAAAAAACTAAAAGAAGCATTTGATAATGCGGATGTATTTGTACCCGTAAAATTTACCAATTCTAATTTGCATGTAACATACTTTAGTGAATCAGTAAACGAAAAAATAGGGTATCTTTTCACTAATTACAACTCTTTGGTTCTTATTTTTTCTTTAGGTGCTGTGATCAGACTTATTTCGCCTTATCTAAAAGATAAAAAGACAGATCCTGCGGTAGTGGTAATTGATGATACCGCAAAATTTGTAATAAGCACACTTTCAGGACACCTAGGGGGTGCAAACGAACTTACTGGTAGGATATCCGATTTTTTAAATTCTATCCCTGTTATCACTACTGCGGCTGACGTTAATAACACTATTGCAGTAGATTTGGTTGGCAGCAAATTCGAATGGGTAATAGATAACTATGAAAACGTTACTAAGGTTAGTGCAATGATGGTAAACAATGAGAAAATTGGCGTTTTTCAGGATGCTGGAGAAAAAGATTGGTTGGGATCTAGAGAGTTACCAAAAAATGTTAATATTGTAAATGAAATCAATGATCTTTTATCGGATGACTATAAAGCTTCTCTTATAATTACAGATAAACTGATTTCAAACCAGTTATTGTTAAACAAATCCGTCATATATAGGCCTAAGACATTGGTTGTGGGAATAGGTCTGCATTGGGGCACTACAAAAGAAACGATTGACAATGGGGTAATTAGTGTACTAAATGACAATCAACTGAGCTTCAAAAGTATTAAATTGATCACATCCTTAGATAGGGGGAAACCTGTTAAGGGATTGGATGAGTATTGCAAAAAAAATGGCTTGAACATATTGCTGTTTTCTAAAGAGAGTTTGAATAACGTTGATGTTCCCAATCCATCAGAGATTGTCGGAAGGTATGAAGGAACTTATAGTGTATCTGAAGCTTCGTCATTAAAGGCTTCCAATGGTATTTTAATAGTGCCTAAAAGAAAAATTCCTCCAGATTTGACAGTTGCAATAAGTAGGGTGATATATAATTGAAAAAAGCATTGTTGATAATTGATAGGGGCAGTAAAATGAAGGAGGTACAGCAAGAACTAATGGATACATGTTTAAAGATTAAGAGTCAAGCAGATTATCATTATGTCGATTATTGTTTTCTTGAAGTTTTGCCTCCTTTTATTGGTGAAGGTATAAGAAAATGCTTAGAACACGATATTGACTCCATTACTGTAGTTCCATATTTTCTTTATCCGGGTATGAAACTTAAAGATGCAGTGACCCAAACTGCACACTTTACCAAACTTATTCCGTGCAAGATGGTAGTTACAAAACCATTATCTTATCAACCCATAATATCAAAGATTGTCCTGGATAGAGTAAACTCTCTGTTGTATGGAAAGAACATCAACAAAGAAAATGATTCTCTTTTATTAATTGGTCATGGCAGCAGTGACAAGCGAGCAAGAGATGCGTTTTTATACACTGTTAATAGCTTAAAAAGTCATTTTAAACATGTTAATTACTGTTTCTTAGAGCTAGAACCTCCTAATATAGAAGAGGGTTTCAAAGATTGTCTTATTTCATGTCCCGAATCAATATTTGTTATCCCTTATTTCTTACACAAGGGTATCCATATACAAAAAGATATTTTGATTGATATTGATAAAGCCTCAAAAAAATATAATTTTACTAATATATTTATATCTGAACACATCGGTGTAGATTCTTTAATGATTGACTTGGTTGTTTCTTTAGCTAAGGAAGCTGAAAACAAAAGTGGGATATTCAAATAATTCCAATATCGATTACAATAGCGGTTCTGCTAAAGGGCGTGACATGTCGACACATTCCTTTGGCATTGAAAGGCAAAGCTTTGATATTATAGAATCTGAGATTGGAAAACACGATTATACCAAAGACCAATGGGTTATAGTAAGAAGAGTCATCCATGCCACAGCCGACTTTGATTTTGCAAAAGAATGCAAAATAATTTTTCATGATAATGCCATAGAGTCTGCATTTTTGGCATTCTCCAAACAAGCTTATATTGTAACAGATGTGGAAATGGTTTTACATGGGATAAATAAAAAATCCATTGCCACACTTAATATGAACTGTATTTGCTATATCAATGATCCCCAATGCATAGAAGATTCAAAAAAGCTTGAAAAGACTCGGTCTGAATTGGCGATTCAAAAAGCGGCAGATAAAATAAATAATGGCATTGTGGTAATCGGAAATGCTCCTACTGCTTTATTTGAAGTGATATCTCTGATTAAAGAAAAAAAACTTTCTCCATTTCTTGTAGTTGGGATACCAGTAGGATTTGTTTCTGCAGTTGAATCAAAATATGAATTATCCAAATTAGATATCCCCTACATAACAAATAGCGGAAGAAAAGGAGGCAGTTCCGCGGCTTCTTCTATAATTAATGCGTTGATGTTGATGTATATTGCAAATCAAACAAATAAGAATAAAAAATAGTTTCTTCCATTTCCCTTTCTTTAAGTTTTTGGTTTGTAATTATTCTGCATTGGATGAATGCCTGCATTTTCGATAAACTTATATTTTTTTTATTTTTTTGAATAGTTATAACAACTTTCTATAAAATTGCTTGAAATCTTTGAGTTAATAAAATGAGTGTGCATGTATGATGCGATACAATTATTTGAATAAAATCCGTCATATCCATCAACAATTCCTTTTCCTCTCTTTAATGCATAAACTAGTTTTATATCTTTGTGGTTATTGATAATGTTAGAATAATGGAATTCGTGTCCACGTATTCTTGTTATGCTTCCAAGGATGGTTTTCCTATTGTTTAATACAGCTTCTGTGTAGCCTAAAGTTAATTTTCCAGTCATTATTGTTTCTGCATCAAATAGTCCCACCATTTTGTATTTTTTATTTTTATTTTTATACCCTGAAATTGATTTTGTTAAATACATTAGACCACCACACTCTGCATAAATAGGCATATTGTCTTGTGCCGATTTCATTATATTTTTTTTCATTGACGAATTTTTTTCTAATCTGTCTGCTATTATTTCTGGAAAACCTCCACCTATTATAATACCGCTGCTATTGCGGGAAATGTCATCATTGTCAATGGGGCTGAAAAATTCTATTTTTGCTTTTTTTTGCAAAAGTTCTAAATTGTCTTGATAGTAAAAATTAAATGATTTGTCGAGAGCTATCGAGATATTGACCTTTTCCTTTGTCTCTTTTTTGTTGTCTTCGAGACTTAATAAGTTTATTTTTCTTCCATTGCCTTTTTTCTCGGTCATAGTTTTACTTTTCCCGATTCCTATAACTTTTTCTATGTCAATATCGTGGGATACCTTTTTAGCGTTTTCCATCAAATTGGTAATTTTGTCCAAATTTATCTCTATGGTGGGTATCAAACCTAGATGTCTTTCTTGGAGTTTGTTTTCTTTATTACTAAAAATCTTGCCTATTATTGGAATTTTTACTTTTGTTTGGAAAGCTTCGGTTATGTATTTTAAATGCCGTTCACTTGCAATGTGGTTTATTATTATTCCTGAAATTCTTATTTGTCTGTCAAATTTTATAAAACCTAAAGCTATAGCTGCCAAAGACCTTGCGGCTTTTCGCGCATCTACAACCAAAATTATTGGGATGTCAAGTATTCTTGAAACATGAGCGGTGCTGGCAAAGTTGTTCCTTCCTGAGAGGCCATCAAACAAACCCATTACTCCCTCCAATACCGTAAAATCAGAATCCTGTGTGGCGTTGAAAAAGGATTCTGTGATGCCTTTTCTACCCATTAACCATACATCGAGATTCTTTGATCTTTTTTTTGATATCTCATTATGGTAAGATGGATCTATGTAGTCTGGACCAATTTTGAAAGGCTGTACATTATAGCCTTTTCTTTGAAGACCATGTATGATTGCCATTGTTATAGTTGTCTTTCCGACCCCGCTTGTTACACCTGATATTACAATTCCTGGAATTTTCAATAATCACTCTTTTTTATTTGAAATAAAATAAAAATATTATTTGTGTGCTAACAATGTATGATATGTCAGACTAAAACATTCACATAGTTTTAAAGATAACTTTGAATGTCGATAGGATAAGGGTTTTATTCAAATACGTTATGAAGCGCATTTGATTTAGATAACATGATGTAGTTTATCCAAGTAAATTCGGAGATTGGCTAAATACACAATATTATGGTTTTGTGTGTACATGTGTCCATTCGTTTTACTATTGCCGAGATGCTCTTTGTTCAATACCTATCTTACGTAATTTTCTATTGTAGTCTAGTCCAAACCTGTGAGATTCATCTCTTATGTGCTGTAATATTCTGAGTGCTTTTTTATTTTTGGGAATCACTATTGGTTTGTTTGAAAAAGGCACAAATATCTCCTCGTTTTCTTTGGCCAAAGATATGCATTCTATTTTATCCAATCCGATTTTTTTTAAGGCTTTTAGAGCCACATTCAAATGGCCTTTTCCTCCATCAATTACTATAAGATTTGGTAAATCTTCGTCATTATTTACAACGGACGTTTTTTTGTCCCTGTGGCCTACAACTTTATCTATTTTTGAATTTTCGTCCGTGCTGTACCTTCTGGAAATTATTTCCTCCATCATTGAAAAATCGTTTTGACTGGATGTCTTCTTTATTTTAAACCTTCTGTATTTGCTTTTGTGTGGCACTCCGTCGATAAATCTGGTGCACGCACCCACAGCAAAATCATTTCCAAAGTTTGAAACATCAAAGCAATCTATTATGTGGGGAATTTTTTTTAATTTTAATGATGATTTTAATTCCTCTAATGCCGGCTCGTGGCTTTTTTGAATGTGTGTATTTAGGTTATTGGTAATAAGTTCCATTATCTTTATTTTATCCCTATCTTGAATTTTCTCATCAATTGACTTGTTATAGTTGGATTCCGTATTATCTTGGCTAAAAGTTTGATCATTTGCTTGTGTCACATCAATTACGCATATGTTGTTGATGGATTTTATCTTGACACTGTGACCTGAGATTTTTTCTAAAACTAATTCCAGTTTTGATTTCTCCGGTAATTCTTCATTGAGGTAGATGATGTTAGGTATTATTGGATTTGAATAATAATATTGGGAAATAAAGCTTTCAAAGGAATTGTCTGCAATTAGATCAAATTGATACTTTTTCATATCATTGATTACCCCGTTTTTACTGACCAATGTCATAACATATGCGATGTTTTGGGATTCCTCGTGTATTATTCCTATATACTCCTCAACTGGGTTGTTATGAAGGGTGCTTTCTACACTTTGATGGTATCGCAAGTTTTTTAGCCGAATCAATGTATCCCTAATGTGGATTGCTTTTTCGTATTCCTTTCTATCTGAGGAGTCCCTCATTTCCTTTTCTAACTTAAGGTAAAACTCATCAAAATCATTGTTTGTATTTAAAATGTTCTTTATCAATTCTATGTTTTTATAGTATCCTTGTTGAGATATTTTGTTGATGCATGGGGCATCACAATTGCCTATGTGGTACTCTAGGCATTCTCTTTTAGGCAACTGCTTGCAGATCCTAATTTTAAACATTTTCCTTAAAAGGCCTATTGTTAGGAACCTTGAACTTCCTTTAACAAAAGGGCCAAAGATTTCGCCTTTTGGACCCATAAACTCCCCGTTTCTGTTCCTTCTTGTTACTAACAGCCTTGGGAATTTTTCATCAGTTATCTTTAGGTATGTGTACCTTTGCTGATCTTTTAATTCTATATTAAATATTGGCCTGTATTTTTTTATTAGGTTTGATTCTAGCAAAAAAGCCTCAATTTCATTGTCGGTAATTATGTAGTCTATTTTTCTTATTCTAGAGACTAAGATGGATGTTTTATCTCTAGGCTTTATGCTGTCTTTCAAAAAATAGCTTTTAATTCTTTTGTGCAGGTTTTTAGCTTTACCAATATAAATAACCTTTTCCTGCGTATCCTTCATTATGTAAACACCTGGCTTTTGAGGATACGTTTGTTCTATGCTGTAGCCTGGAACATCTATTTCCAATTGTACAGCATATGAAGAATAAAAATTACTTAAATTTCTTTTGTGCTATGTCTTTTATATTTTGATAAGATTTTGTTCCTTTAAATTAAATTGCGATAGTTTGTCTTTTAAAAATTGTGCCGTATGGCTTGCCTCATTGCTTCCCATATCCTTAGGTGGCCCATACGCTATTATTTGACCTCCGTTCTCTCCGCCCTCGGGACCTAAATCTATTATCCAATCTGCTGCAGATATTACATCCAAATTGTGCTCTATGATGATTATTGTATTTCCCATGTCCCTAAGTTTATGCAAAATTTTTAAAAGCTTTTTAACATCTGCAAAATGCAAACCTGTGGTCGGTTCATCTAGAATGTAGAGTGTATTGCCTGTATCCCTTTTGGACAGTTCTGAGGCTAACTTGATTCTTTGAGCTTCCCCGCCAGATAGTGTTGTTGCTGATTGGCCTAAATGCAAATATCCCAACCCTACATCGTTTAGTAGGTTAAGTTTGTTTGCTATAGCTGGGTTATTCCTAAAGAACTCTAAAGCTTCCTCAACTGTCATATCTAGCACCTCGGAAATGCTTTTTCCCTTGAATCTTATTGAAAGCGTTTCTGTGTTGTATCTTTTTCCATTGCATTGGTCGCAAGTTATGTAGACATCCGGAAGGAACTGCATCTCTATTTTTCGTACCCCCGCCCCTTCACAAACATCACACCTCCCATCTGGTAAATTAAAGGAAAATCTTCCTGGCTTGTATCCCTTTTCCTTTGAATCCTGTGTCAATGAAAAGATTTCCCTAATTTTGGTAAAAGCATTTACGTATGTCACTGCATTTGATCTTGGTGTTCTTCCAATGGGTGATTGATCGATCCCTATTATTTTATCTATGTGTTCTATGCCTTGGATTTCTTTGTGTTTTCCTGTTGTCATCTTTGATTTGTAGAAATGGTTCATCAGGCAGTTGTATAATATGTCATTAACTAAAGTGGATTTGCCTGATCCCGAAACACCGGTAACAACGGTTATCAACCCAATGGGAAATTTTGGGTTAATGTCTTTTAGGTTATTTTCGCTAGCACCTAAAATCGAGATAAATTTTCCGCTGTTTTCTTTTCTCTCAACATTCTCTATGACTTTTTTCCTTCCGGATAAGAATTCCCCGGTAATGGAATTTTCGTTATTTATGATGTTTGCCATTTTGCCAGATGCTACTACCTGACCTCCATGAATGCCTGCTGCGGGCCCAATGTCTATTATCCAGTCCGAATTTCTTATGATGTCTTCGTCATGCTCTACTACAATTACTGTATTTCCGAGATCCCTTAACCTACACAAAGTTTTAATCAAAAGGGCGTTGTCTCTTTGATGTAACCCTATGGTTGGCTCATCAAGGACGTACAAAACACCTGTTAAATTGGATCCTATTTGTGTTGCAAGTCTTATTCTTTGGGACTCACCACCTGATAGTGTTCCTGCCTTTCGATTTAGATTCAAATAATTCAACCCGACGCCCAATAGGAATTCCAACCTGCTTTTGATCTCCTTTAGAATCTGTTTTGAAATGATGATTTCATTTTGTGTTAGATTGATGTTGTGAAAGAAATCTATTGCTTTGTCAATTGGCAGGTTGCAAATTTCAATTATCGATTTTCCATTTATTTTGACACCTAGTGCTTCTTTTTTTAGCCTGTTGCCTTTGCATTTTTCACATGGCTTTTCTTTCATAAATTTTGCTATTTCTTCTCTTTTTGATTCTGATTCTGTTTCGTTGAATATTTTCTCCAGTGTGGGTATGACCCCTCTGAACCTTCCGGAGTATTCCCATGAACTTTCACTGGATTTTGAGACATAGTTATAATTGATTTTAGTTTCTGTTCCATATAAAATAACATTTATCTGCTCTTCGTTCATTTTTTCTATGGGTGTGTTCAAATTAAAGCCAAATTTCCTTCCGACATCTTTTAGCATAGATGTCCTAAAACTTACAAACTGTCCGGCTGACCAGGGTTTTATTCCTCCATTTAGGATGCTTTTACCTCTGTCTGGAATTATTAAATCCGGATCAAATTCTATTTCAATTCCTAGGCCATTACATTTACTACATGCACCAAATGGCGAGTTGAACGAAAAAAATCTTGGTTCCATGTCTCCCAAGTTAATATTGCAATACGGGCAAGCGTTTTTTTGCGAAAATATGTGATCTGTGTCTCCCACTTGCGCTATCATTAAACCTTCTCCCATCTTCAAAGCATTTTGCACGGATTCAAAAATCCTGTCCTTTTCTGTGTTTTCCGGGTCTAGAATTATTCTGTCTATGACTACATCTATTGAATGCCTTTTCTGTTTTTCTGCTCCTGGTATTAAATCAATCTTTTCAAATTCGTTCAGGTTTATTATTTTTTTATCGATTCGCATTCTTAAATATCCTTGATCTTTTAAATCCTTTAGAACCTTCCAATATGTTCCTTTTTTTTCCCTAACTATTGGTGCTAAAATAAATATCGTTATATTGTCGTGACATTTCCCGATTTCTATTACCCCTTCAACGATTGAATCAATAGATTGGTGGGATATCCCTCTGTTACATTCAGGGCAATGCGGAACTCCTATTTTAGAAAACAGCAGCCTCAGGTAATCATAGATTTCTGTTATTGTCCCTACTGTGGAACGCGGGTTTTTGTTTGTGGTTTTCTGTTGGATGGCTATTGATGGTGATAATCCCTCTATTGAATCCACGTCCGGCTTATCCATTATCTGCAAAAATTGCCTGGCATATGCTGACAGTGATTCCACATATCTTCTTTGACCTTCGGCAAAAATTGTGTCAAATGCTAGTGTGGATTTTCCGGAGCCGGATAACCCTGTAAAAACGATTAATTTATTCTTCGGAATATCTAAATTTATATTTTTTAGATTATGTTGTCTTGCTCCCTTGATGGTTATTTTGCTTTCCATTTTGTCTCTTTTGAAATTTATATTTTTAGCAAAGTTTGATTTATTTTATGAAGATTTTCTCTCTGCTCAATAGCTTTTTCAAATTCCAAGTCTTCTGCAAACTTGTTCATTTTGCTTTCTATTTTAATGGATAAATCAACCAAATCGTTTCTTGTCATTGTTTTTAGATCTATGTCAAATTTTGATATGTTCGAAACCTTTTGTGGGATTGATTTAATGATTGTTTTTGGCTCAATGTTATTGATCTCATTGTATTCGATTTGTTTTTTTCTTCTTCTATTTGTTTCGACAACCGCATCCTTTATGGATTTAGTTATGGAATTTGAGTACAGGATTACCTTTCCATCTATATTCCTTGCTGCCCTTCCGAAAGTTTGGATTAAACTTGTGTAGTTCCTTAAAAATCCTTCTTTATCTGCATCCATTATTGCAACGAGTGAAACTTCGGGTAGATCTAGACCCTCCCTCAATAAATTTATGCCCACCAAAACATCAAAATCTCCGGATCTAAGTTGTCTTAGTAATTCAGTTCTCTCTATTCCGTTGACTTCTGAATGTATGTATCTTACTTTAATTCCTTTTTTTGATAAAAATTCTGCCATGTCCTCCGCCATCTTTTTGGTTAAGGTTGTAACAAGGGTCCTTTGGTTACTCGCTACCCTTTTGTTGATTTCTTTTATGAGGTCATTGATTTGTGTTTTTGTTTCCCTGATCTCTATATATGGGTCTAAAAGCCCCGTGGGCCTTACAACCTGTTCGACTAGGCTGTCTTTGTTGGCTAATTCATATTTTCCAGGGGTTGCAGAAACAAAAATTACATTATTAAAATATTCTTCAAACTCCTCGAATTTAAGGGGTCTGTTATCAAATGCGCTAGGTAGCCT
>JADDOW010000025.1:0-21048 GCA_016782225.1 Nitrososphaeraceae archaeon | reverse complement strand
AGGTAGCCTAAATCCATAATCAATCAGTGTTTTCTTTCTTGAATAGTCTCCCCTGAACATTGCCATCACTTGGGGCAACGTTACGTGGGACTCATCTATCACCAACAGGAAATCTTCGTTGAAAAAATCCAAAAGACAATATGGTGGTTCCCCCGGGTTTCTTCCATCAAAATGCCTCGAATAGTTTTCAATTCCGTTGCAGTATCCCAATTCTGAAATCATTTCCAAATCGTAATTTGTTCTGGACTTTAGCCTTTGTTTTTCTAGTTCTGTGGGAAGATGGGGCAACCATTTTTCCAGTTCATCCTTTATGGATTCAATGGCTCTGTTTTGCATGTTTTCATCGACCAGGTAATGTTTTGCTGGGAAAATGGTTATTATTCTCTCTTCCCTAAGTGTTTCCTTTGTATCCTTATTTAATACAAAGATGTTTTCTATTGTGTCACCATAGAGGCTTATCCTAATCATCTCCTTTGAATACCCTGGGATTATGTCGATGGTGTCTCCTTTTAGCCTGAAAGTTCCATTATCGGGGCTGACATCGTTTCTTTCGTATCTGATTTTTACCAGTTTGTGTATTAGCGACTTTCTGTTAATCTTCATTTCTTTTTTTATGATTACCGACTGTTCTTTCCACTCTGTGGGGGATCCAAGTGAATAGATGCATGAGACGGTTGCAACTATGATGGTTGGCTCGCCTGATAACAGCATTGAGGTTGCTTCAAGTCTCATCTGTTCAATTTTTTCATTAACCTCGGTATCTTTTTCTATGTATGTGTCAGTTTGTGGCATATAGCTTTCAGGTTGATAATAGTCGTAGAAACTAACAAAGTACCCAACATTGTTTTCGGGAAAGAACTCTTTGAACTCTGCATATAGTTGAGCCGCCAAAGTTTTATTGTGGGAGATAACCAGGACGTTTTTATTTAATTTTGAAATGACGTTTGCAATAGTAAAGGTTTTACCACTACCAGTAACACCAAGTAAAATCTGTTTTTTTTTGTTTGATTTTGCCCCCATAACCAAATTATTGATTGCTTGGGGCTGATCTCCTTTTGGGGACATTTTTTTTGAAAGGGTGAATGTTTTTTTTATGTTTGGTTCCTTGTTGTCATAACCATAATTATCGTTTGTTAGTATGTTGCCTGATGATGAGGATGCTGAGGAGGAGGAGGAGGATGAAGAAAAGTTATTCATTCTGATTATATTTGTATATGGGTGTTGTGGGTATTTATTTTATGATATTTAAACATATAAGAAAAAACGTGATTATTTATTGAGCGCATCAACCGGTGAGATTTTAGATCCTTTATAAGCGGGGTATAATCCTGAAAAAATACTCAATCCTACCACCGTGATGAGTATCTTTGATATTTCGGCCATATCAAATATGGGGGATATTTTTATTGGCAAGCTTAAAAAAAACAAAAAAGAGCTTAAAAGAACGTGTGAGCCCAAAAACCCAAAGAGGATTCCTATGATTGCGCCAATTATGCCAAGTATTGCAGACTCTGTCAAAAACATGCTTAATATTGTTTTGTTTGTACCCCCAAGCGCCTTTATTATTCCGATTTCCCTCGTACGCTCAACTACCGATGTGTATATTGTGATGATGATTCCTATAGCCGCAACAATCAATGAGAATACAGCTATGCTTGAAATAAACGTGGAGACCCCGACAATAAATTTGGTCAGGGTTTTTATTATTTCAAGGGAGTTTAGGATTGTGACCTGGTTGCCAAAATGATTTTGAATGCTTTTAACAATTGCGTCCACCTTACCAATGTCGTTATAGGTCAAAAACACCAAGTCATAGTCGTTGGATTTATTGAGGATTTCCCTACCCTTATCTGTTTCAATGAATACCGAATTGTCTATGATTGGATTTCCGGTTGAGTTGATGGTTGCTATCACTTCAAAATTATCCCCCTCGTTATTGTTTGATTCCGTTTGCTGTGACAACATTATATTTTCCTGGTTGATGCCTTGGATGGTTATGCTGCTGCTGCTGCTGCTGCTGCTGCTGTTTTTACCCCCACCTGAGACAAGAAGGGTTTTGCTCAGTTTTTGGGGCATTACTATAAAGTTCTCTTTTTCTGAAGATTCCTGCAATGCTTGGTTGTTGCCGAGGTCCGGAACAATGTTTTTTAGGCTACTGATACTTGTCGCAATAACATTGGAAATTTCCGAGTTATTGCCACTTTTAATCACTGTCATACCTTGGAATGCGGGATCGACTGACTCCACTCCACTTATATTTTCCAAATATTTTATGGTGTCATTATCAAAAGGGATTCTTTTTTCTATCATGGTTAAGTTCTGATCAAACAGAACCTGAAGCTTGTTTTGGATGTTTTCTAAATTGGACTGCTGGATTTTTTCCGAATTTGAAATTACTAGCTGGTTTGGCAGGATTTTCTTGAAATTTTGCTCTACAAAAGAAATGAGGCCCTGAGTCAAACTGCTAAGGGACACCAGTAGCCCACAACCCATGGTTATCATTAAAATCGTGAGTATGTTTCGAGTTCTCCGTTCTTTTAATGAACTTAATGTTAAAAGTGTAATCTCCTTAAAATCCATGTTTTGCTTGTGAGTGAAGTTACTCTGGTTGCTATATAATGTTTTTAAACCGGATTTTGACTACAGTAATATTGGGAAATTCTAATGAGATTCTCTCTATAAAAAACATTTCTTGTGAAACTTTAGGTAGTTTTGAGAAACTCCTTTTATCTGATGGCTACAGAATCAAAGAAGTTCTTGCAACAAAACAAACCATGCCAGAAAGCATAGGTAATTTTGACGCGATTTTCATATTGGGCGGGCCTATGTCTGTGAATGACCGTTTTGAGTACCTTTTGAAAGAAAAACAGCTAATTGTTAATTCACTTGGACTTGGGATTCCTGTTTTGGGTATTTGCCTGGGCTCCCAACTCATAGCTGAATCTTGTGGCGGAAAGGTGTATCCTGGAGCAAAAAAAGAAATAGGTTGGAATTTTGTAGATATAACGGATGCGGGCAAAAACTCTTTGTTTAAAGACATTCCAGATAAAAAGATTCAGGTATTTCAGTGGCATGGCGATACGTTTGCTTTGCCTGGGAACTCGGATGTTTTGTCTTCATCCAGTCTGTATCTGCAGGCATTCAAGCACAAGACTGCCTATGGAATTCAGTTTCACCTGGAAGTAACACCAGATATGATTTTTAGTTGGATAAGAGAATACCGTGAGGAGATTTTAAACGAAAACATTGACAAACAGGAATTGGTGTTTGATGTCGAAAAAAAAGCTGCAGATTTACACAAACTCTCTAAAACAGTCTATAAAAACTTTATCTCTTTGATAAACTGAACGTTTTTGAAAATGTCATCTTTTGCTCATTGTGTCTACTCTAATACAATTGCCATTAATGTTACCCACCCACGCAAAAAATGGGCTTTACCCATTACTGAATTGTGATGGGTTATTGGTAAAAACCAAGTTTTTTCCAAATCGTAACCTATAGAATAAATCAAAACTTCCATTATGCCAAAAGCCCTGGGGCTTTTGGAATCCGGTGCCTCGGATTATGATCGAATATTGTTGTTTAAAACAATGGTGATTTATAATATATAGCACGCAATTAAGATAATAATGCTATAATGTGCATCTAAAAGCGGTCAACAATTGCATTATCTGTATATGTT
Source organism: Nitrososphaeraceae archaeon (assembly GCA_016782225.1). Lineage (GTDB taxonomy): Archaea > Thermoproteota > Nitrososphaeria > Nitrososphaerales > Nitrososphaeraceae > Nitrosocosmicus. The sequence goes on along the minus strand of JADDOW010000025.1, from coordinate 17,366 downwards.
TTCCGAAATGACCTTTAATTTTTCCTCGATATCGGGGAAAATCAGATCAATTGATACGGCTGGTGCAGGGGATGTGCGTTTTGTGGAAAAACCATAAAAACAATGCAATGGGGAAAACGTGTCATTTGAAAGCGACCATGATGGAAGTGACAAAATCCTTGACCAACTAATAAATAAGACCAAAATGTATTATTGTATTGAATTAAATTAAACAAAAGCCATAATACCTCAACAGCAACATCCTCATCTGTAACTTCGACATCAACATCTCAGATGCCATATTCAATGATGAAAACAAAAGACAAACTGAGTGACTTTTTAGGCACTATGAGATCTAATTTAATTGATTATTATACTAATATTTTAAAAACAATTGTTTACCTTAATTCCATTTCACAATCTAACGGTGCCATAGTAGAATCAATTTCCAATTTATACGAAAAGATAATCAAAGACTCTCAGGAAGTGACCGAAGAGGGGCCTATAGCCAGCACAACAAATGCCTCATCATCATCATCATCATGTAACCCCCAGAGCATACTGTCCATACTAAATTATCTCAAGTTTACCGGTTTCATTGACTATTATGTAGATAATATGAAAAAAGACAAAATCACAATAACCATATCCCCAGTCATATCTGCATTTTTGCTTCAGTACTATTTTGAAATAACAAATATGTTGGACAATTCCAACCCCAGTTCTGCTCTCTTAAAAGATCCTAAGCATAAAGAAGACGAAAAAATTCTCTTGTTGCAAAAATTATTCGTAGCCTCATCATTGATAAATTCGTCTATCGCCCCGGGTGCATCCCAATCATCAACATCAGACTATTAATTTAAACAAGATTGCCATCTGTCATGGTGTTTATTATTCTGTGATTGGATTTCTTGACAATGTGTTTGTAAAAGTTATTGTTCTCTGCTATGGTTAGACGCCTAACGTATGTGGCGGTCGGATGGCGGTCGGATGGCGATACCATTCCTTGAATGCACATTATATTCTTTGCAAATGATTGCTGTATGAAATGTTAAATATCACATGGGTAAAATACTTGTTGTCAACACATAATTATGGGTGCTCCGACTCCTCCATCGATAAAGATAGCGGTAATACAAGACTGGCTTCAAGGTGTTACACGAAAATCAATCGCAGAAAGAAACAAAATCGGTGAGGCAACAGTTTCGGATATAATACAAAAAGCCCGAACCAACATTCCCGATCTTGATTTGATGAGGGGACTGGCCGTGGCATTAAAAAAACATAGCTTTGATGTGGATAGTTTTGCTTGCTTAGTTAGATTAAAAGCAGTATTGGATAGGATAGGATTACCTGAAGAGAAACTAGAAACCTTGCTTGAGGAGATAAATGTTCATTGTTATATAGAAGGAACAAGCGAAAAGGATTTTATTTCTAAAATAGATGAGGTTTTTGAATTGGCGTCTGAGCTTAATACTTCAATATGGGGTATTGATTCACGAATTAATCAAAAGAAAATGGAAGTAATGGAACTAGATAAAGAAATAGCAGAAAAACGAAAAGATCTCAGTAAAAATTGAAAGATATGTGGCTTAACTGTTGATGAATTGGAAAACTATGGCTAAGCAGATTATCAAAAGAAAAATGAATAACAAAAAAACTATGCTGGTTTCCTTTTAGATTAATGACAAAATTGAGGTATACTTGGGTTCAAATATGTTTATTTTTTTGGGAAAATAGCTTATTGAACATAAACCAATGCATGACCGTCCATTGTCCTTTTTCCGATGATACTTGGTTAGGTGCATTTATTCCATGTGTAACAAATACATTGAATATGCTAAAGAGATGATATTGGAAAATCGAGCCTTAGCATATCCATTATATTTAGCATAATAGATGAATTAGCAGAATTTCTTAAAATACAGGACAAAATATGGTTTGTTGCTCATGCTGTATTATTGATAAACAGAAGGACTTAAGCCGCTAAATAGCCCATATTCTAATTATATGCCTGCATGGCCTTATAACCAAAATTATTCAACTGATATGACAAAATAGCTTTAGTTCATAACCAATTTTTAACCAAATAATTTAATTTTATAACAGCTATAGCGTAATAGATAATACGTCTACTTTAATCAATTGTACCTATGTAAACAGCCAGTAAATTTCGATCACCCTGCTGGAATACATTTCAAAGTCGGCACGAAACCAGTTGGCAACTCCATATCTCAAATAATTGCATGTATGTGTTGTAATGCCACTATAGGGGTATTTTGGTATATGTATAGATGTAGACTCCTCAGGTGAATCAAATACCCAATCTGCTTGTCATAGCAACGTATATGATAGACCGATAAAGCTTTTAGTTTTTGATTAAATATATCTTTTAAAAATCTTTTTCCAAAAACTTTTATTATTGGGCAAAAGGTCTATAACTACACCCAAAAGTGATCCTATGCCAAAAACTAGGGCAATATTTCTAAATTGTTCTCTTGCATATTCCTATTCTGTTTTTCTTTGAATTCATATACTAGATGATGAATCACTTCGAGGTATCTTTCCTTACTTATGCGATTATTGTTTTCAACTACAATACTAAATGTAATAGTGATTTGGGAAAGTAATAACTGAAACATTTTGTCTACATCAACATGCTCTGTCTCCTTTTAAATATATTCTTCAATCTTTTTATCGTAATTTAATATTAGATATCTTCTAAAACTATCCTCCAGTTCTTTATATGCGGTTTCTTCGATATTGTTATTCTTCAGTTTTAATTCTGAATGTATTCTTTTTGGTTACATTCAGGAAATACTGTATTGATAAAATCGTATATGTTTTCAAATGTTTTTGTTACAAACATGGTCTGCAACATGATTTTGTTTTTCGTAAATGGGTTTACTATCAAATACATTCCTATGAATATAAACTATGTTCTCTTTTTATAATATAAATAGGTCCCATTATAAGTATAAGCCATTACATCTTATTTAAAATTGGGAATTCAAGGCCAAGGCATAACATTTCATGTGGTAATATCAATAAGAATAAAAAATCCTTTTTGTGTATTTATGAAGATATTTAATCAAATGCTGAAAGATCCAACCGATATAACGTATCGCTTTATTGCATGTGTTGAGTTTTTAAACTAATTACCATATATACTCTATAAACATTCCCAGTTGAATAATCAATAAAACTCCAGGATTCACTATCGACATTAACTTTTTCAAAATTCTGTTTAGTGCTGTTATCCGACCTTTTGCATTCTTTTTTTCGGTTTTAGTGTGATCATTTGTTCAACCCATACTGAATGACAGCGCTTTCGCCAACATCAATACCCGCTCTTATCTCTAATTCGGGATAGACATTTTCATTTAATATTGCATTCATGCCTTCTTCTATTATTCTTGCCATAGACAGCCCACAGCTAACTACATTACTACAAGGCAAATACAAATTATCCTTTTCTGTAAAAAAGAAGACTAAGACAGTGTCGCAAACATACTTAAAGACGTAACCCAAGTATGTCTCTACAATAAGAGCCGTCTCTTGGGTGAATGCCTCGATATTGGTACTAATCTCCGCAATGGTAAATTAATTGAAAGACTTGTTGAACTAACCAAATCGACATGCAAAATTACAAGATCAATATCAGAATTAATGAATCCTTCTAGCAGTGTTTGGCTACTGTATAATGGTATGTCGAATTTTGGACCGACTTTTAACTCACTTCAGGTTCTTTTATTGGCATTCTTTTTTTGAGGATTCTATATCAAAAACTGAGTCACAATAAATCATTCTATGTATTGCACAAACTTTAATTTAATTCCTTTTTTAATGCCTTGTTCTTACATTGTAAACCAACCTATCCATTCTACTGACTGCTATTCTATCTCTCGAAATCATTTTTTACACTAATATCGCAAATAGGATTAATAAATAATTGAAAACAGTCTGCTCTATTTCTGTTGTATGTGACTAAAATCTATCTAAAAGAATAACCAGATATATTATGGTTTACCATTTCTAATAATATATTTGATATATTGTTGTACTTATGAACCTGGTTGTTACTGCAAATACTAATACTTTAAGGATGCATAATTCGATTTATTGACAATTTTTCTAATGCAAATGATAAAGAAAATGGGGAAATTGCGACACAAGAAAAATTAATACGGTCCGTGCTATGAATAAGATATGATGGCCATAATTAATAACTGTGAATAGTTTCTGACAATTGATAGAGAATTAATTTACAGTTGATACATCAAAACTTGCTGTTTAATGGAAATTGATGAACAAATACAATGAATTATCGTATCCAATTATCCATATACATATCTACACTATCCATCTAGTTCGCAAAATTCTTGGGAACATGGTTGTTAGAGAGACATGCTACTGCCTATATTCAATAAGTATTGAATCCATTAAATTAAGACAGCAAAGCAGTTAAATGATGTGTTAAACATCGAATATTGATGTCATCCACAGAACCGAATCAAACAAAGAAAGACGAAAACACACGATTGGAGAATTCAACCTACAACATTCTTATGGCATTGGGCAAAGAAGCTGACTTTTTGTATTCTACTATTGATAAATACATACAGGATGCCGAAAAAGACGGAAGAGGATACTTGGTAGAGCTTTGGAATGAGATGAAAATAGATAAACAAAAACACTTGAGTATGCTAAGGCAGGCTTTGGAAAAAGAAGCACAAGAAAAAAAGATAAGTCCATAGCACATTAGTAAAAAAATTAAACATATGGGGGCATTATCTTTATCCATTCAAAGTAATTAGCCTATTGTTGTAATACCAACAACAATGCCATATTTTTTAATTATTATGATTTATCTTACAGTTTGATTTTGTCTTTTTTATATTCTTTACACTAAATCAAGTCTTTTGTATAACTTTTTTTTAACCCTCATGACAAATTGTATTTGTCGTCATGCTGTTTCGGGTTTATTTTTTGATATTTATTAAATTGGTCCAGTCTTTTGCTATGTCTATATGCCTATGCATCAACTTACCTGCATTTCTTACAACTTTTGTTGTGTCTGTATTATTGCTCTTGTTTATCAATTCTGCCAGTTCCTGCTCATTTGACACTGCATAGCAGTTATACCCTTCCTTAAAGTCACGGCATTTCTTATCCACCGTCTCAATCCATCTTCTGTTTAGCACTATGGCGGAGTTGTTGTATATCGCCTCCAAAAATGTGTATTGTGTTCCGCCTCCATCATTTGGTATTTCAGATAGGTCAACCATGAATTTTGATTTGCTTAAGATAGCCGAAACCTGGCTAAAGGATTTGTCAAAAGTACCGTGATAGTGTCTATCAAAATCCAGTTTTTTTAAACTAGAAAATACATATGAAGGATTAAAAAAACCGTAAATTTTGATAGGGTTCTTCTTTATCTTTTTGTTTGCCCTTAATATCACATCTATGTTTTTGTGGGGCTCTATTCTCGATATAGAGATTGCACCAGTTTTATTGTTACGGTCTGGGTGTTCATCTTCATTATTGTCTACAAATTTTTCATATGGATAAAAAGGATGGTATAGAAACTTTGCTTTTATGCCATATTTTCTTTTTAGATATGCCTGCACTGTCTTTCGTATGACTACTATATTCCATCCCTTGAGATAACCCTCATTTTCCTTGAAAACCTCACCGGGGTCATGGACTACAATGGTAACATCTTTGTCTTTTAGTTTGTGAAGAAGATTGAAGTTTTGGTACATGTCTGTAATAAACATCTCCTTTACTTTATCAAGAAATTCAATGGGTTTTCTTTGAAATTTTATCCCATAACCAAAATCTCCGGTATCTCTTTCAAATGCTTTTGTTAAACATAGCACACACTTTTTGTTTAGAATGTGAAGCAAGTGTGCGGTAAAAGTGGTGCAGCCGCCATACCTATAGTCAGACAGGTAAAACAAGGGTGGTGGTTTATTTTGCTCTGGCTGGTTTTCTATCATTATTGCATTTAATCTATCTTTTGCAGCTTTTCTTTCTACCATAACCAATATTCATGTTTTGGAAAATAAGTGTTTTGGATATCCTAGTTTTTGTATTGGCCATTTTGATGTCTGACCCAATGATCATTGTATGGTTTATTTCGTTAGGATATACATAAATTAAATTAGATTGTTATGACATTGTGTTATTTGATTAATGTCTTTATTTCATTTTAATCTAAAGATTTTTAATTTGGGCAACCTATTTCTTATTTACATTCCCTGTAAATCATGAAAATCATTATATTCATATTTTATAATCAAATCATAACCATTTTTTTCCGGATTAATTCGGATACTTTGCTCATCAAATATTCGCAAAACATTGTTTTTTCAGTCCATTAGAATATTTAAAGTATTTATGTTTTGTTTTGTTATATAGATTATGAGCTCTAGTATTGATTGGAATGACGTTATAAAGAAAGAGGCAAGAGGAAGCAATGATGAGGATTTGGGCGAAGTACAGGAGTTGTCAAATGGCTATGTTCTGGTCCAAAGGGGCATAATAAACAAAGAAGAGTTTTACATTCCTCAAGACCAAGCCGAGAGTTACGATGGCAGTGTCCTTAGATTCAGGCTGTCAGAGGACGAAATGAAAAACAAGTATGCAGGGGATTCTTTTCCACCTTCACAAGAACAGTCTTCTACTGCCGATATGGGGAATGACCAGAAACAAGAAGAAAGCAGTGGTGAAGAAGAGTCGACTATACCATTAACAGAAGAAAAGTTGGATGTGTCAAAAAGAACCTCAGAAAGCCAGGCCACTATAACCAAAGAGCCAACAACTGAAACAAAAACAGTCGAGGTTCCCGTAACACATGAGGAAGTGACTATTGAAAGAAGGCCTCCAAGTGGTCAAACAGAAGCGCAAACACCTGTCTCATCTACAGAGGATGTAACGATACCCGTAAAAAAAGAGGAGGTTGAAGTGACAAAGACTCCATATGTCAAGGAAGAGGTAGCAGTAAAAAAGAAACCCGTTACAGAAACAAAACAAGTTTCAGAAGAAGTGACATCTGAAAAAATAAACACATCTGATGTCGAATAAGAATCACAATTCTTTTTATTAGTTAGCCTTGGCAACAGCAACAGAATAAAATTCTTTTTTTTTGAAAATTATGGACATCAAATAATCCTTAACTACTAATCAATGTGTATTGTAAATTTTAACCTATATGGAGATAGAACAGGTTGATGTAATACTTTTTTGAATCTTTGGATTGAAAACTAGCATTTAAAATTGAATGCAATTAATGTCAAGACCGTAATGAGGGAGGATTAGCACAAATAATAACTAGCAATCGATTAATTGTAATGTATTTCTCTTATCTTTAAGTGTTAAAACTATAAGATGTGTAAACTAAACAATATTTATTTCAATATTTAATTATATTAGAATGCCTTTTGTTATATATTATTATACTATGTGAAGCAATAATATCGTAGAACAGAAATGGTTGAAATTATTGATAAGGTTGTAGATAAAGCAAAGAATGCCAAAGATAAAGTCGTAGACACAACAAAAGACGTCATAGACGCAACAAAAGATTCAATGAGTTCATCTCCATCATTGTCACAATCGTCTTTTTCCCAGAGCCAGGAAAAAAACCATAAGGATAGTGATCAAGGTACAGAAACTAAAAGAATTCAGGTACCATTAAATGCGCATATAAAAGAAGAATCCTTGGCTCCTGAAGATGTAAAAATAGATGCTACCCCTACCACAAATACTGCCGCTGTTGCTACCCCTACCACAAATACTGCCGCTGTTGCTACCCCTGCAAAGTTCTCAAAATATACTTATGAAACTAATACTAACAACAACAACAACAACCAAAACTCCAATGATTTAAGTGAGTCATTAAACAGGTCACTTGATGAAACAAAAGACAACATCAACAGGTCAATAGACGAGTCAAGAAACCAAATCCCACGTTATAACAACATTGTTAGCAGTTACCAGGAACAATCACTGCAAACAGCCAAAGAGATCTCCGAACAATATATTGAGTCTCAAAAAGCGGTGATTAACTCACTTCAGTCAGCATGGAAGCCATACAGCGAGAGCTATACCCGTTTAATCAACAGCTTTGCGTCCCCAGACTCCATGACCCAAGCATACGCCAAGTTTGTCAGCAACCTTGCAGACAACGCAGTTTCAGCAATAAGACTTACAAACAACATGATATTCTCAAACCTAGACTCCATGAAGTCAACACTACAGCAAGCAAGAGACAACTCAAAACACCTATCAAACATAAACGTAAACGCAGCAAGAACCTTTGAGCAAAACTCAAGACGGATAGCAGAAGCAGCCAAAGAAGCTAACTCAAGCAACAACCAAAGCAACCAAAGCAGTCAAGACAACAAAAGTAGTTCTTCTTCTAATAACCAAACCACATACCATAACACCACAACAGCAACAGCAAAAAAGCAATAAAAGATAACAGAACCTAAATCATCTTTTATTTTTAAAAGATGTACAAGATGGACTCAACTGTTGTTTTTCTTTTATGATTTATTAAACCAAACTGCAAAAAAAAGAACATTCTGATGAGCACCAAGAACAAATACAGAATACCCGTGCCACAAAGCCTGCTGCAGCGAATCGACAGAACCTCATCAGCCAATATTGGCAACCTCAGAAACGCAGTTGACTTTATTGTTCCACCTGATAGATGTGAAAACAACAATGAATAATAGATAGAAGTTTGATAACTTCCTTTTTATTGATATAATGACTTTATAAATATATTATGCCACAATCAGTATTTTCTGCAACCCATTAATTAAATCACCAATAATTTTTATTGAATAATTATTAGTTCCTACATTATGGGCATTATTCTTTAATGCTATGACACTTAACTAATGTGACCCCTGCTAGATCTATAATAGAGATTCGATATGCAAAAAGGATCGGATGACAAGATTGTCATTGTTTTATAGGAATGTGATCTTATTACATAATGGTATTACATCATATACCTTTGAAATAGAAGAAATCCGAATCCTCTTTTATGGACAATTTGGTCTGGGCCTTTTAATATAAGCATATATGACTTTAGATTTTAGAAACGGCTAACTATTAAAGGTATTATGCCAAACATATGTTGTAAACAGTTCATGTCTAACTCTAATGATGTTATTGATAATTTTAATGAAATTAATTGGTCCGAAGTAATAAAGAGGCAAGAGGACATGATGATGCAGATTTTGGGGGAGTACAAGAAATTGTTTTGCATTATGTATTGACTGAGAAAGGCATACTTAACAAGGACAAGTTTTATCTTCCAACTGCTTTGGCTGAAGTATTTGATGGAGATAAGTTGCGATTTAGCATCTCTGAGGAGGAGGCTAATGAAAAATTCAAAAGAGATATGGCTCCTGCCGCTGAGGAATATGCTATATTTAACAGAAAAAAAACTTTGAAAAAGGAAAACATTGAGCAAAAAGAAGTGGATGAACAGAAAGGCGAAAAAACCATAGATAACGATTTAGAAGAAAGGATCAGAATTCAGGCAGAAGAAAAGGCAAAGATGGAGGCCGAACGAAAAGCCCAATCCATAGCCCAGCAAATACAGGACAAGGCAAAGATGGAGGCCGAACGAAACGCCCAGTCAATAATTCAACAGGCAAAAGATAAAGCCAAAGTGGAGTTGGTAGAGGTTGTAAAGGTGGAGACTGAAGAAAAAGCTAATGAGATTAGAGACGAAGTGGAGGGAATAGCTAGGAAAGAAGCAGAAGAAAACTCCCAAGCAATAATTCAGCAGGCGGAAGACAGGGCGCGCTCAGAGGCTGATAGGCGCTCCAAGGAGTTGATTCAGCAGGCGGAAGACAGGGCGCGCTCAGAGGCTGATAGGCGCTCCAAGGAGTTGATTCAGCAGGCGGAAGACAGGGCGCGCTCAGAAATTGAAGATAGGCGTATTAGAAACCAAAAAACTACAACAAATGTGACATTGCCAAACCATCAAGCGGAATATAGCCTAAATACAAACAGCTTTGACACAACCACCGATTTTTTCAATCCATTTGAGACAAGCATTGCGTTATTGCAAAATTATACCGCAATATGGCTGAATATAACAAAAGAACTCATATATAATACCACAAGAATGGCTAGAGATTTTGAGGATACTATTAGGGAGAATTGGAAAAAACCCCGTATATTAAAATTGGATTGAATCCGTTAAAGAACATTCATTAACTTTTCAATAGAAAATGTCGGCGTTTATAAAGTATGGACATGAATAATGCTTTGATGCACTATGATCCAAATACCTTTGATTATTATCGCAAACTACAATAATGGTAAATTGGTTTAGAGACAAAAACCCGGTTACAGGAAACCATCGGATTTCTTTAAAATCTGGTTTTTTGAGTAAATGGACTAACAAACTAAAAAATATAAACAAAAACAAAAGAAAGAAACAACAACCTATAACCCCAATTCCATACAGAAGAACAACCTCAACAACTACAGCAACTACACCATCATCAATTGTATCCACAAGGGGTCACTTTAGCCTTTTAACCGGAAAACTGATCTTTTTACACAATGCAAGTGACTGTGACTATTATCAAATGTCAAAACTTAGCAGAAACTATTATTTGGATGGTGATGAATTAGTGATGTACATTCATGGTGTTTGGGTAGACCAGTACTCTGCTAAAGAGCAAATAGATAGAACCAACCTGTCATTAATTGCAAATGGGTATCATAATCCAATAATGGGTTTTAGTTGGGATTCTAATACTTCATTTAATCCAATAGGTTGGGGTATTGCTAAATCTATAGCAAGCCAAAATGGACTAAAGCTTGCAAAATTTATCTCTGATTTTAAAACTGTTTATCAAGATGTAAACATTAGAATAATTGCTCATTCTTTAGGGGCAAAAGTAATCGAAAGTGCATTGATAGCGTTGGACAAGAATAATAAAAGAACACAAAATAGACACATACCATACTACATTGGCTCCATACATCTAATGGGTGCCGCCATCAATGATATATCAACATCAAAAAACACCGCCTTTGGAATCGCTATAGAAAACACTGTAAATAGATTTTATAACCTGTACAATCCAGAAGACAATGCTCTAAAACGCGCATATGTAAATACAGAGAACCAAAATCCATTGGGCTTGTATGGGATTAGAAAAGGTGAACCCTCTCCGGCCAATTATGCTGAACGTAATGTAAAGTTTGAAATACCTCCGTTAAAAAGGGCAAGTGGACTGTATCAGTCTTTTTGTGATAAGGCTGTATATGGATGGGGGGATAACCATTGTGGATATATTGGATTCAGGGAACCCTACCCATTTAATCGATTTCTTAAAGACGACGGAGCCATTAATGTGATTGTGGATGATTGGAGAAGGGAATATGATATATAATGACGGTAATCCAAATATCTTTTTAAGTGGTATTCTATAAAGCATGACCTTTAGGCTACCAAATCAATAACCTGACCGCATATTCAGTAAATAATTGTTATGTGTGGGAATAAAAAGACAAATATTGGCAATGGTTCCGTGGGATTTAGGTTCCGCATGGTATAAGGGTTCGGTGGAAACAACTACAAATTTGATTCTAATCAAGAATATGTGAAACAAATGTTAGTCATTTTTGCCACCATTGTCGACTTCTTTGATTGACGCTCCATAAGTCAATAAGAATAACTACTATCTATAGGCAATAAATTTTGGATATATCTATGGATTGGATATCTGCTTGTAATCGGGGTTGTATTGACTAACCTTTAAGGTTGCCTGGGAAGTGCTCCACTTCTAGCAAAAGAAATTAAAAAAAATTAAAAAAAATGGTATAAAAGAATTGAAATATATCTTTGATCAAATAGTCTATGGTTCAAGACCCAAGGTATTTATTCTCTATGTATGTCACAAAGTAATCCGGATTATAGTCTTCATTGAAGGTATTGTTAAGAAGCGTTTTGGGAGCATAGACAGATCCATGCTGATGTATTTTTAGTCTTAGCCATTCTCTTATAGGCTCGAAATTGCCACCCTTGATGTCTTCCTCGTAACCATCTAGGTCTTTGCGCATCTTTGAAGCAATGATCGCCGAAACCAAGTTTCCCAAAGTGTAGGTTGGGAAATAGCCAAAGAGCCCACTGCTCCAATGGGTATCTTGAAGCACTCCCTGTGAATCCTCAGTTGGTCTCACTCCAAGCAGTTGCTCCATTCTATCGTTCCAGAATTCAGGAATCTCATAGACGCTGAGCTCATCTCCAAATATTTTTTTCTCCACCTCATATCGTATTGCTATATGGAGATTGTATGTGACTTCGTCGGCATCAACTCGTATGCAATCAGCCTTGACGTTGTTGAAATATAGGTACAACTCGTCATCTGTTGCTTGGTTTGCGGAAATAACTTGCTTTCTAATCAAGGGAGCTATCAATTGAACAAAAGGCAGGCTTCTGCCTACAATATTCTCCCAGAACCTTGACTGAGATTCATGGAGCCCAAGCGAAGATCCACCTTCAACAGGAGTAACAGACAATGACTGATCGCATTGCAGATTATACAAGGCATGACCAGCTTCGTGAATAGTGCCAGATATCGACTTTTTGAAATCGGTCCCTTCATACCTAGTAGTTATTCTTACGTCGTTGAGGCCCATAGCCTCAGTGAAAGGATGAGTAGACACGTCCATTCTGAAACGTTCCATGTCGAGTTGCAAGAGAGCTAAAATGCCGTGATTGAGCTCGTCAACTCTTTGGGTATCATACTTTGATTTCCCAAGTTTGCTCTCTTTACAAAACGGGCTGCCTGAATCTACGAGTTTTTTCAGAATCCTCTGAATACGCGAAGTCAACGCACCGAACACTTTATCCAAATCATCCACTGTAAGATCTTCCTCGAACTTGTCCAAAAGCGCATCATACGGATGCTTTTCATAACCTATCTTGTCAGCGATTTGCTTCTTTATTTCTATCATTTTTTTCAAGTGGGGTGCATACATCATGAAATCCGATTTTTCTCTCGCCTCCCTCCACACCATGTTGCCCCTTATTCTTTCCAGAGATTCCGCTTCAGTCAACTCTTTGGGTATCTTTATCTGTGTGGTTATTTCCCTGTTGAGTACCCGTATAATGCCCTTCTCCAAATCGCTAAGGCTCCCCATTTTCTTCGCTGACTCGACAAGACCAACAAAATCTTTGTTTAGCAGGAGATCCTTATGCAATATGCGAAGTTGAGAATCGGCCACGCCCCTTTCTTCCGTGCCTTTCCTAGGCATATAAGTCTCAAAGTCCCAACCCATCAGAGAAATGGCATGATTTAGCGACCACATTGGTTTGTAGGCATCGAGGATCTTATTCATGACAGGGTTCTCGCTTCTCATTTTGTCACACTTTCCATGAACTCAATCACATCGGTCTATTAATCATTGCTAGCCAGGAATGCATCTTTGAAAATTCCCATTGGCGGCTTGAATGTGGTCAGAAAGCACGTATGCCAAGATTATCCCTTGAATGTCCTCATTTTATATCTAGAATTAGCAACATGGATCTTAAGATTTGGAAGATTTAAAGTAAGGCAAGTGTCAACAAGAGTCAAATCATATGGTAACTCCTCCATAAAGATAAGGCACAATTCCTACGCCAAGATTCGGATGATCTAAGACATCAATCGAATGCACCTGACAACTCAAATCTCGCAACGAGTATGGATTATTATACCCCCAAGATTTAGTCCTTAAACCATATTGGCTATCTACAATGTGAGTATGGCTGGCACTTATCAGGTTATTTCAACTAGTCTAAAAGCATAGATTTGTATTGTCATCACATGATATTGTCATTGGCTTCTAAGAATACGTCAGATAAGATACAATTATGATCTAATCTAGTTGTAATGACGGTGGAAAAGGACAAATATTTGTTATAGACTTCGTATAATCCGTCAAGTAGTTTGGCAAAAATCGATTAAAATCCACCTCCTTGTACCTTCACAGGCTGAGTCAGCTTGCTTGTAGAAATTTTTAAAATAAGATCTATTGAATAAATCTTAGCGTGTCATCTTATGAAAAAACTTTGGATGTTGTTTTTGGTAGATGGAAAAGCCAAACACTTATGCAGGGGTGAAATTATGCGTATTTGATAATGTGACAACAGACCCAAAAGAGGCAGGACAAATTGCCAGGAATCTTGGTCTTGATGATGCGTTGAGTTATAGGCTTCTTAGGGCCCTTGCATCATTGGGTTTGTTAAAAGAAGGACCAGGTAGCAGGTTTTCAATTACTAAGCAAGGCGAGTTGGTGGGAAAAGATCATCCACAAGCATTACGAGGCATAACATTGCTAGAAGAGGGACTGGGACATTATCAAATTTGGAAACATTTGCCTGTGATGATTAAAGATGGCCAACAAAATGCTTTTGTTCATGAATATGATTGTGGCGCTTTTGAGTACGCGGAAAGAAATCCTGAATATGCACAGATATTCAATCAGGCCATGAGCAGCTATTCTCGCATATACACTCAATGGGTATTAGAGGCGTTTGATAAATACGATTTTTCAAACATACAACACCTATGCGATATTGGCGGAGGTCACGGACATATGCTTTCGCATCTGCTTGCTAAATATTCACACATGAAAGGTAGTGTGTTGGAATTAGGGTCTGTAATCCAGAATAAAGAATTGCTATGGGCAGATAAGATGAACGTTGCTGACCGTTGTCAACACATAATCGAGGATATGTTTAGGGAAGTTCCGTCTGCAGGTGCATACATAATGAAATTGATACTTCATGATTGGAATGATGAGGAATATGTAACCATGCTTACCAACATTTACAACGGATCTGCTGATAGCGGAAGAGTTTTCATTGTGGAGCATTTGGTGCCAGATCCTGATACCTCGCATTTCTCAAAACTTTTTGATATTCATATGATGTGCTGGGGGTCTGGAAGAGAGAGCACGGTTGAGGAATATTCTGCATTATTGCAACAAACCGGATGGAACTATGTTCAGACATTTTACACAAAAAATGGATTAATCGGAATAGCAGAAGGTGCCAAGTCAAAACCATAGGAACTTGTCGGATATGTATGTTATTCTCTGCCTAAACCAAACAATGCTTTGGAGTTGATATTCAACAATGAAATATCTCTTTACTTCTTCTTTTCATTATGTTGTTGTGTGTAGTACTGGTTGCAGCCTTGCTTGTCCTGCCGGCGGTTAACGGGGAGGAGTCTAAAAACCGTGGTGGATTTAAAAACAATGATGATCCATGCAAGATAAAGAAGCAAAAAACATAATACCTAAAATATACCCAATCTCGTCGCCTTGTTAAGACCAAATAAATAACACGATTGAATTATATCTTCTATCTAGAAGAATACATTGAATTTTATATTTTATTGGAATTATAATGAGGTAAAAATTATACTATTTTTGTCATTGAGGTCCATTAATGTCAATTATACATTCAAAAACCATTTCATTAGTAACTCATTATTGCTGACAAATAACTTTTAGGAATCTTTTGAAATTATTGTGGTGTATTATTTTTTTATTTTATTTGTAAAACCTCACTATTGTATTTTCGTAACATTTGATCTTTTAGACTGGCGAAACTTTCTTCCCATTCTTTTAATCTTTGATCTTTGAGTTCGATCATTTCCTTTGTTAACTGTTGTTTCTTTGCAATAGCTATATTAATCGCTTCTCTTATTTCTTCGGTAGAGTTATTTGTACATATTGTACCTTTGTTATAGTATTGTCGCAGAGAATTCCAATTAGATACTATCAATGGTTTCCCAACCATCATTGCTTCACAAGCACCTGATAGCATAGTTTGATCTCTAGTTGTGAGAACAACAATTGCATCTACATAATTAAGCAAGGATATGTACTCGTTATAACT
The DNA here is from genome assembly GCA_016782225.1 of Nitrososphaeraceae archaeon. Lineage (GTDB taxonomy): Archaea > Thermoproteota > Nitrososphaeria > Nitrososphaerales > Nitrososphaeraceae > Nitrosocosmicus. The sequence goes on along the minus strand of JADDOW010000025.1, from coordinate 1,450 downwards.
CATAAATCCGGTAAAAATTACATTATCTGCCTTTTTCTCTAAAATCTGATTTTTATTTTGAAGTAGGGAATGATCGCCAGTTATGTAGAATTTTATCTCTGGCGATAACGATGCAACTTTGAGAATGTTTTCCAAAGGTTCATCGGGTGCAAAAGAGCAAATAAAAGCAATTTTGGGCATTATATGGGAATCTTGTACAATTTCTTTTTCTTTATTTGAATTATTAGCATGAGATAAACTATTTTGACTGGAAATTCTGTCTTCAAGTACTATTGCACTTATATTGTAGTCTAGCGAGATCTTATTTTGTAATTCTTTGTTAGTAACAATTAGTAAATCCGATTTTTTCAAAAATAACTTGTTCAACGATTTAGCATATGACCATGGTTTACCAAAGGCTGCAGTATGAGCATCAATTATTATCATACATTTTCTTTTTCTTCCAACAAAAAAAGTATTGTATATTAATATGGGGAATATGCAAAATATTGGGGGAACTTGACTAAATGCTATATCCGGCTTTTCCTTTATTAATATCCTAAGACTCTTTACAAAAAGAATCGGGTATTTTATTGGTGAGTATATTTTCTTTTTGAATTTATAATTCAACATATAATGATTGGCATTTAATTTATCAGAAAGATTTTGAGCTCTAACGCTAAAAGGGGCCCAAACTAGAAATATTATTTTTGGGTCATTGCTATTCATATTTTTTATATTTCATTTGAAGTTGGGATGGATATTAATAAGTTATTCGATAAAAGATGAGAAAACGAATTAATATTAACTCTCCCATATGGTTAAATGTTTGTAATTTTAAAATAATAATAATATCAATCCAATTAAGTGATTTTATGCTGTATGATTATTATTAAAATGATGGCATATGTGTTGTTTTGAAACCAATGCTTGTATTGATATGATAAGTTTTAAAATTTTAATGTAAGTTTTATAAAAGAATAAAGAACAGTCGGTTTCTGAATTGTATTGCATAGATGATGATGATGGTAGTAATTGTTTTTTTAAAAACAGGCTTTAAGGAGAGAAAACAACAATGAGAATATTGATGGTTTCTACTGAATATCCTCCAATGAACGGCGGAGTGGGTCGTTATACTGCCAATCTTGTAGCAGCCCTTAAGAAATTAGGAATGGATGTTTTTGTTGTGTGTGATAAACTGGGTAAAGGGGATTTTTTCGGCCTTTCACCAAAAAACACACAAAATTCTGAAATCCTTTTGGAAACAGCTGATAAAATTCAACCGGATATCATACATGTTCAATTTGAACCGGGAATGTATGGGTTGGTAATAGATAGTATCAACCCCTCAAAAACTAGAACATATATCGACTCATTTTACAGGAAAAGCAATTATCCAATAATTACCACATTTCATACTATATACAACTTTAGGCAATGGATTAGCCAGGGTACTCATATAAAAAAGTCT
>JADDOW010000068.1 GCA_016782225.1 Nitrososphaeraceae archaeon | reverse complement strand
ATCTGCTTTATAGAGAATATACCCTTTTTGGTTTCTTAAACAAATCATCTCCAAATCCATGAAAACCAGGAATACCTACAACTTTGATATTACCATCAAATTTTCTAAAAAATACAACTAACTTAGTTTAGGTTTCATTCACTATTGAATTGCAACCCGCCCGGCCACACTTATAATGGTGCTAATATGCGGTTCCAACAATAATTATTCTAACTTTATCTCAATCATGCACCAAAATGGATAGTATACCCGGTATGACCACCTTGGACGTGATAGCGCAAAGGTAAGGGCAGTCCAACTGGTTGGAGCGGGCCAGGAGATAGCCAGGGTTGGAATGACTGGCTATACGTATATCCCGCACCTTCACTTTCAGGTGTGTGTGTTTACAGTGTATAACATTTGGACCGATTTTGACACCATAGAGATTAATGATTTTTTTAAACCAGCAGATGGATGTTGTTGTACATTGGCTCACGTGATAAGGTGAACTAAAGATATATCACTACTCATCTCCCTATCCTAGACATCTTACTATGATGCTGCTGATTATTATTGGCGCTCAAGAACAGTTGCAATTACCATGAGCCGAATAATATAATACCACCATCAAATTCACCCATCCATCCTGCTAAAGGAATATTCGCTATGGATGTTTCCGAGCAATTAGTTGGTTTGATTTTAGGATATTTCATTTTATAATACTGTTTGAGTATACATAACCAAGGGACCCCTCATTTAGCATCCTTTACGCTAAAAATGGATATTTAGATTGTAACACTAGAGATATCAATCTGGAATTTAATTTCCCATAATAATATCTATCTGTGACCGCCCAATAAATAGAATGATTAATTTAACATGAAATATAACGCAAGTGGGCGGTATTTTTCCAGATGATGGTTGCATAATGGCCACAAAATGATTTATGGTTACGGCAATTTCTATCCCATTATTGTTTGATAATTCTGCTTTGTGGGCTATTGTTTTTTTTACTGTTGGAGACGGGAATGATGAACTTGAATACCGTCCCTATTTTTTTGTCCCTTTTGCCAAAACCAAACGCTTCAGCATCTTTGCCATGCTCCTCTGAAGGCTCCTCATACCATATGATCCCTCCATGGGATTCAATGATTTTCTTTGACAGATACAGTCCCAGCCCGGTGCCCTGGCGTGACTTTGTGGCAAATTTCTCAAACAGCTGGTCTTTGATTTGGCTGTTTATTCCATAACCGGTGTCCAACACCGTGACCAATACGCTGTTGATGTTCTCCAAATCACCATCACCATCAAGTTGTGGTGGTTTGCTTTCGCCTGTTATGCTGTCTTTGGAGTCACCTGTTGAATTCCAGTCGGTGACAGTGGATTGGGAACCGGAAATAACCGTAGCGGCAGTGGAGACATAAACCTTGCCGTCAAAGGTGAACTTCATGGCGTTATCCAGCAGGTTAAAGATTACCTGGGCTATCTTTTGGGAGTCGCAGTCAACATATAGGGGCCGTACGCTGGTGTTGTATTTGTCATTGTTGTCATTTTGGGTGCTTTCGCTTGTTGCCTGCCCGTTTTCCATTTGGGTTGTCTGTTTGGGCGGTGATTGTGCATTGATGTTGTCCCTTTCATCGATGCTGTCCTTGATCATGTCTATGCTCTTTACAGTCTCCTTGTCGTAAAGCGGCAAAAACACTATTGATATCCTTCCGGCCTTGTCGGTGTAGGCGTATTTCTTCTCGACATCATCTATGACCTGCGCAATGAGGGAATGGATGTCTATGCCGCTTTGGACGCTTAGGCCAAATGTTCCGCTCTCAATTCTGCTCACCTGCAGGATGCTTTCGGCAAGTTTCTGCAGCCTTGACGCGTTTCTTGTGATGATGTCTATCTCACGCCTGTACTCCTTCACTTTGTCGCCAAGCTTATCCTCAAGAATCTCCATGCCGTTTAGGATGGGCATTATGGGTGTGCGAAGCTCATGGGCCGCAATGTCTATGAACTCGTTTTTGACACTGTCCTCCTGCTTTAGCTGCTCAAACAGGATACTCTGGTTGTAGAGGACCTCAAATATCGATGCGTATGACAGGACAGTTGACTCGCTGTTTGAGTATAAGGAAAAGCCAATCAGTGCTGTCGCCCTTTCCTCCTTTAGGTGCCTTAGCTCCATTATCAGCGACTCCTTTCTGTCCACCACAAGTGACTTTATTTTGATGCTGATGCTGGGTGCGATGTCCTGGATGCGGATGTTGTGGCTATAGTTTTTTAAAAGTTTTAGAGACAGTGATTCCCTAACTGATGAGTCAATTGGCGTAAGGATGCTTATCCTTAGGTTCTCGTTTTGCTCCGCCATCTCCTTCAAAAGCTGCAGGGTGCCCTGTTTTTCCTGTATGTGAAACGCGTTCACCGTGGAGTACATTATCTGTATCTCCATTTTGGCGTTTTTTATCATCTCCTCCTCCTTTTTGGTAGCGTCATGGTAGTCTGAATACACTGTTGTCTCTGCCGGGATAACTCCATACTCTATCTCCATTATCCTTTGCTTTGCGGGTATAGCCGTTTTCCAGAAGGAGTCAAACACAAACTGCTGCTGCTCCA
>JADDOW010000110.1:14012-35153 GCA_016782225.1 Nitrososphaeraceae archaeon | reverse complement strand
GAGGCATACACCAAACTTGTCAGCAGCTTTGCAGACAATGCGGTTTCAGCAATAAGACTAACAAACAACATCATATTCTCAAACCTTGACTCATGGAAATCAACACTGCAACAGGCAAGAGACACCTCAAAAAACATCTTCAACCTAAACGAAAACGCAGCAAGGACATTTGAGCAAAACTCAAGGCAAATAGCATCAGCAGTCTCAGAAGCCAACTCAAACAACAACCAAAACAACAGCAACCAAAGCGGTCAAGACAACAACAACAATAGTTCTTCTTCCAATAACCAAGCCACATACTATAACACCGCAACAACCACCACAACAACAAAAAAGCAATAAGAAATAGCACGACCTAACATCTTTTTATTTTTAAAAGATGCAAAAGATGGACTCAACTGTTTGTTTTACTTTTATAATTTATTAAACCAAACTGCAAAAAAAAGCATATTCTGATGAGCACCAAGAACAAATACAGAATGCCCGTGCCGCAAAGCCTGCTGCAGCGAATCGACAGAACATCTCCGGCGCATATTGGCAACCTCAGAAAAGCAGTTGACTTTATTGTTACACCCAATTCGCCGGTTCTTGCCGCGGCGGATGGCACGGTCACATATGTCAAGGATGACTCCAATGTTGGTGGTCCTGATATATCATACTGGAACTAATCTAACTTTGTCTCAATCACGCACCAAAACGGAGAGCATACCAGGTATGACCATCTTGGACGTAATAGCGCAAAGGTAAGGGCAATAATTATCCAATACTAAGGTATTGATATCTAAATAGGTATAATGCTATAAATGACAAAAAAATTGTTGAAATCGACTGTGTTTTGGATAAATTACTTGAAAGGTTAAAGACAAGATACCATGATAGTTGATATCGCTTTGCAATAGAATTTGTGGATTAAGAGAAACTACAAATCTGTTTAATCAATGATTATGAAAAAACGATAAAAGTTGCTATGACAAAAAAACAACAACAAAATTTTTTCTTGGTAAGGGCAACTTGTTTCATAATTGGTTGAAAAAACAAAATGCACCACCATCTGGAAGAAAACATCAGATGATAAGTCTTTCAAATATCCAATCTACACTGTCAGGTTTATCTAATAAATTTACTATGAGTTCTAATTCTGTGACAATTTTAAATCACACATACAAAACATTACTGAGTCTAGTTTAACCTAATACTGTATTGAATTTTAAAGTAATAGAGAAGCAAAATTTATTTTAGCATATTACCTAATACAGAAGAATTTGGCAGATAACGGTTATGTTTAATATAAACATTAAGATTTAACAAAAACAACAAACAAATAAAATTAGATTAAATATTTATTAAATAATTAATATTAGAACAAACAACATTTGCTTATAGTGAATATTTATTATGAAGACAATAGAAAACCAGTCGCATAGCGGGAATATAGAAAACAAGGTGAAAAAGAAAAGAATCTGTATTGTTGATGATGAAGCAGATATTATTTTACTATGTAAATTGGTTTTAGAAGATGCTGGATTTAATGTATATACATTTACTAATTCTCTTCAAGCCTTATCAAACTTTAAGCCCAATTTTTATGACTTGGTCATCTTGGATATTAAAATGCCTAATATGGATGGCTTTGAGTTATGTAAAAAGATAAATGAAATAGATAATAAAACCAAGGTTTGTTTTTTAACTGCAAGTGAAATGTATTATGAAACATTTAGAAAGAGAGACCACTGTAAAGCAGATAAAAATCTATTCCTTAGAAAGCCAATCGAAAATGACGAATTGGTAAAAAAGATAAATAAAATTATTGAAGCCAAATAAGTGTTTATAGGAACACATTATTTTAATCATTTCACTAATGCTAGAAATTTTCGGCATTCAAGTGGTTAAATAACCACTAATTTACAGTGGATAATGAAAAAAACATTCAGAAAAAAATTCAATGGCAGAATAACCTCCCATGCTTTTTGGTATTTTTTACATTATTTAACAGTTAAATTATTATACTTTGGAAAAATATCTTAAAAAATCATATTTAGATATGTCTTTAGATAAAAAAAGATAATGACTGTAAGATAATGTGTAAACTAAATGACAAAAATAACAAACAAATAGAATAAAATTAAATTGTTTGGTTAAGCATTTGGTTTATTGTGTTTTCAAATATGTATAGTGGCTGTGCACCTTCTATTGCAGCTATTTTAGATGTATTTTGCTGCAAGATTAAAAATGTAGGGGTTGATACCAAACCCAAATCTTTTGCAAAACGATCATTTTTTAGGACAATTTGACCATACTTATGAGAATCCAAACATGATGAAAACTGCTCAATATCGGTTACTTTAACATTCTTGGCAAATTCAATTAAGGCCTCTTTTGAAATCCATCCAGTATTCTCACCTTTGGAATTTTGATAAACTTCATCGTGAAAGTCCCAATATTTGTTTTGTTCAGCTGCGCAATAAGAAGCCTCAGCAGCAAGGGTTGACAATTTATCCTGGGGTAAGTCATTGAGTAATAAATCCCTAAATACAAACTTTGCCATACCTGTGTCTACATATCTATTCACCAAATCACTTTTTGTCTCGTTATTGAATTTAGCACAATAAGGACATTGATAATCACCAAATTCAACAATGGTTATTGGGGCTTCATTAACGCCCAATGCGGTAGCACCAGGAATTGTCGAATTTGTTAGCTGAGATATCAATGTTTGAATTTGAGCATCGTCATTTGCATCATTGTCATTATTTTTTCCGATATTGGAAAAAGCAGTTACAGAACCGCCTATAAGAAGAGCACCCATAAGAATTGACATTATTGTTAAATTACGATATTTAGTTTTATTTTTCCTTGGAGGTCGAATTCTTTTTTTCAAGGTAACACATTATAAAAAGCATTCCACATATTTAAAATAAGTTCATATGTCGAAAATTTAATCCTACCTTATATAGATATAATAGAAATAAAGTATTAATTATCAATATAGCTTTTATTTTTCTTTAGCTTTTTTTGTATCATTTCAAAAGCCTTTTCAGCGCGTTCTTTTTTTGGTAGCTGTATAAAAAATACTTTGGACTTTGATTTGCTAGCAGGGGCCAATCCCAACATTCCGGCATTAGAAAGATTATAAAAAAAATCCAAAGTCTCATTGGCATACAAAAGAAAATTCTCTTCCAAGCCCATGTCAAAAAAATTTAAATTTATATCCACAAAAATGTGGGATCCGTCATCATATATATTTAAGGTTGTATCGATTGAGATTTTTTTATTATAAGATTTATTCACTATATTGTCAAATAAATGATCTTCAATGTACAAGCATGGAACTTTAATATCATTGTAATCTACAATTGAATATCCCAATTTATGCAAAATATTTATAAATTCTTTCAGATTGCAAAGGTTCCTACCCATCTTTACTGAAAAAGATGATGCGAAATGTATTTATCCATTCTTTTATCCAATAAGAATACACAAAACAGGATGATGGAAGAAGTTATTTAAAATAACTGTATAGATTTTGCAAGTAATATTGCTTTCTGCGGGTCTTCAAGTTTTATCTCTTTATCAACATACTTTTTACTAAAGTATAGCAAATCAACTAATTTCAATTTATCTATTGTTACAAATGTGGTCCCATTATTTTTGACATTTATAATATTGGTAGTAAGAATTATTAATTTATCGACAAAAGAGTTTCTTTTGGTGCTATTTACGATTTTGTCATAATTTTTATTTTTGTCGGCATCAATAGCAATAGCTACACCAATTTTTTTTCCAAGATGATCATTAAATACCGCATCCAGATATCCTGTTGGAATATTATCATTTGACTTTTTAACTGTCCCCAATTCTTCCACATAATCTATCAGATTTTTTACGGCATCTGTAATGCTAGTTACAATGTTGCTTTTATCATTTGAAATTTTCCTCATTTTGATGAAATCAGAAATCGGAATTCCCATTATACTTCCACGAAGTCTCAAACCAGGATAGACATTCTTAATGGTTTCCTCAATAGATTGCTCATCAATATTATAAGAGTTCTTTTTTGAGGAGATATCTGTGCAATGGTATAGTATGTTTAGAATGGATCTTATGTTTCGGAAGTCCGGAAATTCATCATATATTATTTTAATTTTTGACGTAAGGTCATTTTTGTCAACGTTGTTAAAATTAGTTACATTCTGCTTTATGTATTCTAAAACAATGTCATTGATTTCATCAAATGAATTTGATCCGGCCAAGTCAATCTTATAGTTTGCTTTTTCCAACCGGTCAAAAAGAGAGGGACTAACTCGAGACACATCAGAATAACTAGATGGTGTAGTTATTAGCATTAAAATAGAATAAGGTATGTGGGAATTTATCAGGCCCTTAATATAGTCTAAAGATTGCATGTTAGCATCGAATTCGTCTATTTGGAATATGGTTATTTTATTAAAGAATTTGTAATTGATGGATGAGATAGTAGTTAGTATCAGTAACAAATTATCAAATGTTTTTAAATCAGAATAATTTAAAGCCCCTTTTTTTATTATTTCAAAAATCATTCGTATTTCCACCTTTGAAAAATCATTTGACATAAGTTCAAACAAATGGTTAAAAGAGGGTTGGAATTTCCTGTCCTTTAATTGCTTTAACTTCTCATCAATGGAATTGCCATTTAGTGTGTCAAAAAAACCATATTTTATAACTTTCTTAACCAATTTAGGGTTTTTAGAATATCCATTTTTTAAATAATCAATAAACTTATCAAGTACATTTTCAAAGTAGGAGATATCAAATCCTTTTATTATCGATGAATAAATGGTATCAATTTCCCGCGGATGGACTTGGGCTAAATCAATATATGAGATTATAGATTTATCCAATACATCATCTATTGTTCTCATATGAAATGTAAGATGTGTTTTTCCAGAACCAACATCCTGAATCACAGTAATAACTTTAAACAAGTCATCTCTGGAATACTCACAGTCATTTAATTTTAAATATAGCTCATCAACACAATTTTTTATACTGTTTAATGCCACTCTGTGTCTTTTTCCACCCAAAATTTTAGCAACTTTTAATGTTGGTGTAGGACTACTAGGAAATGGATTCATACACAGGTTATATGGAAACATCAAATACACCTCACAAAGCCATGTACTATCCCCCTTAAAATAATGCCTTCGTAGCCACCTGACGATAGCTCGTATCTGTCAGGATATGATTCCGTTATATCACTTACATAATTATAAAACTCATTATCTGTAATATCACACATATTACAAATTTCATTCTTTATAGAAGATAATTCAACCCACCCTATTGATGATGATTTTGCCTGTAAAACGCCATCAAAATTTTCTTTAAAAACATCCAGAGAAACATTACTTTTTATATCTTCAGTTTTTGTTTGTAGGGTTTTTAAGTCATTTATCTTATTTTCAATGTTCTTAAATGAGTTTTTGATTTGGATCAACTCGCAATCAACATTCTCAATATATTTAAAAATACTATCAGAATAGTTGTTTATTTTATCTTGAATATTAGAAATAGATCTATAAAGATATTTAAATTTGAGATCCGAGTTTATCAGGTAATCCAAAAAATATTCTTTATTCCAACAATAGATATAAGAACCCTTTTTTGACACACAGATTCTATCTTCATTAATTAACTCGTCCAGTTCATTTTCAAAACTTTTCATTGCATATTTTTTTTTTAAATCGGTTTTTTTTATTCCAACAGAACCAAAAGAATTAACAGTATCAAAAATATCATCTTTGTTGGACATTTATAGTACAAAAAATAAATAAAATTTATATAAAAGATAGTGAAAAATTTATAATAATAAAATTAAAAAAAGTTAACCAAATAATAAATAGTGGTAGAATATAACAAATACTGGAATGATGATACAAAATATCTGATAAATTTAATGAAGAAAGCACTAGGGTATCTGACCTATTTTCGTATTCACCGCTCTCTCCTAACGATATTTTATCAATAGCATGTTTTACAAGTTATTTGGTCTCTTTTTGTTTATTTTAGTGCTGAAATGCAATATCCCTATAGCTGATTTTTTATAGTTCCATTTTAATCAACTAAATAAATATAATGTAAAACGCATATCCTGAATCTCAACAGATTACAATATAAAGAAAACCAATCAATAATGATCAGTAACTTGTTTAAAAACAATAATGGATATGATGAGAATCTTGGAAAAGACGAAGTAACTAAAAGGACAAACGATCTATTAGAAAGTTTTAAGGAAAACTACATAAAAAACAACAATAACGACTTTATCAATGATGCAATAACTAACATGACAGTTTGTTGCAAAGCATATGAGAAAATTTTTGAGGGATTTGTTATAATGTCTCAAATCAATAGACTGCCCCAAGAATTAATAGAGGGGTTTGTAAAATGGTCTACAGGTCAGTTACAAGATCTTCAGGAGAAAATCCAAGAAATAGATAAAAAAAGAGACATGAGGTAAAATCTCATCTGTTTATATCATTATCGAATAAGTTAAATTCAAGATATAATGCAGTAGTAATGATACCCTGTGCCTGTTACTGGTCATCCCGAATTATCAAATATTAAAGATTATATCGAGGTTTCAAAACCAAGAATTGTTGTAGTTCTTGTGATTACCGCTGTAACCTCAATGCTTGCTGCTACTAGATTTGATAATACTAGCAGTATTGCTTGGGATATTTCTGGTTGGAAATTATTGTTTTTGATAATATGCGGAACCTTGTCTTCAATGGGTTCCAGTGCAATTAACCAGTTTTACGATAAAAATATAGATAATTTGATGACAAGAACCTCAAAAAGGCCAATACCTTCTGGAAGGTTAAAAGCAAATCAAGTTCTTGTTTTTGGACTATCTTTGTCTGTAATATCGGTCATATTGTCTTGGTTTTTGTTAAACCCAATGGCAACTTTTATGATTGGCTTGGGAATTTTTTTTTATGTTGTAGTATACACTCTGTTGTTAAAGAGAAGAAGTGTCTGGAATATTGTAATAGGAGGTTTTGCTGGCAGCGCAGCGGCTATGGCGGGTTGGGCTACAACTACAAACAGTATCGACATATTAGGATTTTTGGTAGGATGGCTTGTTTTCATGTGGACACCACCTCATTTTTGGTGTTTGGCCATCAAAATGAAAGATGAGTATACAAGAGCAAATGTTCCAATGTTACCCGTTCTTTATGGAAATCAAGTTACCTCGAAGTATATTTTTTTGAATTCCCTCATTCTCATCCCATATTCCATATCTTTATATTTTTTCGGCTTAGGAATGCTATACCTTACAGTTGCAGTGATTTCAGGTTCATTAATGACTGTGTATCATTATAAGCTCATGCAAAATCCTACACCCGAGTTTGCATGGAAGGCATATAAAGTTACCGCACCATACTTGGTAATAATATTTATAGCAATAGCACTTGATGCATTATGGTATATTAAATTATGAAAAAACATTCAGACAGTATTACAATATCAAAAGAAAGAAAGTATACAGCAAATTGAGATAATCGCTATTTTTCTTAGTTTACAACTTCAATTCTTTTTTTATCCTTTGTTACCCATGTAACTTTAATCAGTCCATATATTTCCAAATCCAATAATATTTTATTTAAATCATCTTCAAGAGTAATTATATTATCCTTAGAGAGGGAATTAATCAAATCCTGGTCTGTAATATTCCCATATTGTTTTATTTTCTCAAAAACAACAGTTCTCAAAGGATAATTCATAAATTATTCAATCACAAAAAGTATTAATATAGTTTTTTAAATTCTACATCAACAGGTTTTAAAGCTAACCATAAAAAATTTTATCATTGAACTTTGGAACAGCAGACGTTAATTTTTTTTCTATTGACAGATACCAATTGTGTACCTCTGGGGTTATTGAGGGATTTACAATAGTTAAGGCATATTCAAAGTCAGAACTACAGACCATACTCGACCCTTTTTGTATTGCATTTATTGCAGCAGTTCTGCATAATGATATCAAATCAGCACCGCTATAACCTTTAGTCATTGAAGATATTTTATTGAGGTCAATATCTAATGAAAGGGGCATGGCGGATGTTGATTTCAATAAAACTTCATTTCTAGATTTCTCATCAGGTGGGCCGACAGAAATTAAGAGGTCAAAACGACCTGGCCTTAGCAAAGACCTATCCAAAAGATCAGGTCTGCTGGTGATTCCGATAACAATCACACCAAAATTACCCGCGTCATCCATTTCAGACAAGATCTGAGACAATATTCTCTCATTTCCAGTAGCATCTTCAAAGGTTCTTGATCTACCAATTGAATCCAATTCATCAAATACAACAACGCATGGAGAGGACGAACGAGCTTTTCTATAAATTTCTCGTATGGCCTTTTCAGATTCACCTACCCATTTGGACAAAATTTCTGGGCCTCTAACAAATATGATATTAATAGAGCCTTCGTTTGCTAATGCTTTAGCTATCAATGTTTTTCCGCATCCTGGTGGGCCAAATAGCAATGCACCCTTGGCAGGCTTAATCCCCATCTTTAAGAATTTTTCTGGTGTAATAAGTGGAGACAAAAAATTATTAATGAGTAAATTCTTCTCTTTGGCTAATCCACCTATGTCATCCCATTTTATGTTGGATGGCTCTACATAAAACTCCCTTAAAGCAGTAGGAATAATATCTTTCATGGAATTTAGAAAATCGTTGTTTTTTATTCTTATACTATTTAAAATCTCTGATGGAACTTCTCTGTTGTTTGCCAAATCAATTTCGGTCAAATAACGTCTTATGGATTTCATAGCAGCTTCCCTTGAAAGAGCTTTTATATCAGCACCCGTGTATCCATTCAACAATTTGGATATATCTTTCAGGTTGACATCATCATCTAATGGCATTCCGAGTGTGTGAATCTTCAAAATTTCGAATCTGCCATCCACATTATGAATTCCTATCTCTATTTCCCTATCAAATCGTCCCGGTCTTCTCAGTGCAGGGTCTAAACTATCGGGTCTATTGGTAGCTCCTAAAACTACAACATTACCCCTATCAGACATGCCATCCATTAGTGAAAGTAGTTGTGCAACGACCCTTTTTTCAACATCACCGAAAGTATCTTCCCTTTTTGGTGCAATTGCATCAATCTCATCAATGAATATGATGCTGGGCGAGGATTCCCTGGCCTTTTGAAATATTTCTCGTAATTTACTTTCTGTTTCGCCATAATATTTATTGACAATTTCTGGCCCATTTATAGTAAAAAAACTAGCATTCGATTCCGCGGCCAAGGCTTTAGCTATCAGTGTTTTTCCGCATCCGGGCGGGCCAAACAAAAGAATTCCTTTATGAGGATCTATTCCTATTTTTGAAAACACCTCGGGATGCCTCAATGGCAATTCTACAATCTCCCTTAGACGAGTTATCTGATTCTTTAGACCACCAATTTGCTCATAAGTGACTTGGTAATGTTCCTTGCGAAATTTCTTTAAAGCAGGCTTAATGGTTATTTTGGTGTTATTACTTATTTTCACAATTTCTCTAGGTACAGAACTATGGATTATAAATTCAAGTTCAGTCCCCAAAAAATTTAAGGTAAATTGATCCCCCTTTGTGACAGGATAACCTTCAAATCGAGAATTAAGATAGGAAATAAACTCATCAGATAGCTTTTGATTTGCATTGCACAATAAGATAATTTTTTCAGCCAATTTGGGGTTTGTTTTCTTGAGGAGAACAAAATCATTCAAACTAACACCGGCATTTTTCCTAGTTTGTCCATCAATATGAATATAATTACTTTTTCTGGATTTATCTTCCATAGTATATGCTCTTACAGCAGTAACCTTTTTTCCCACAATTTCAACAGTATCGCCATCTGTCAAACCGATCCTGTTCATAATAACACTATCAAGTAACGCCTTTTTTTTCCCTACATCTTTGATTTTACATTCCGCTACCCTTATTTTAAGGGTTGCTACCAAATTAGTATTAGTTTTATTGTTATTGTTTTTTTTCAAATATATCGTAATTAATTGAAATTAAATAATTTTATTTCATTTTAACTGACTGTCTGCTGATAGTAATAACTTGTATTTCACCAGCTCCATCCACTTTTTTTATACAATCTTCCAGTTTTTCCATTTCGCCCTCTGAATCATCAAGTAAAAAGTCGCCGATCAAAGCATTTAATCCAAAGGCAAGGGGCTCCTTAGCATGTGCTTTTAATTCCATTCCTTCAGGGATGCTATTTTTTAGATTATCCATCAGAACGTCAAAATCAGTTTCCGCATCTGCTGGTAGAATTTTAATTCTAGCTACTAATCGGGCCATCTTATTTAAGGCCCCTCAAATCCACAACCAATGCATTTATAGGTTCGTGCAAACTCTCTGCAACTTTCACACCTCCAGATAAGAACATACCCACAGTTAGGGCAATAAAATCTTACGCAGGCATCATTTGGCATTATCGGCCTGTTACAAGATGTACATACAGGCAATTGTAGCTGTTTAGACATCTAAATTAGAGATATGCAAACCGCATTTATATCTTGCTTAAATCACTAATAATTTTTCTGTATTCATTACCCATAAAAGTATAAAGGAAATTTACCGTGATTTTTGCATTCAACAAACTTTTCAGTGCCGCAGCATGGAAATCAAAATCACCTGTTGACGAAATTTTATCAATAGCAGACGAGGAAATGTTAGAAAATATTTTATCCAATGATTTATTGTCTAGTCGCTCCAAAATTTTTCGGAATAATACCTGCCTATCAAATTCTTTCCCAAATGAGTTTATCCAATTGCTTTGGTATTCTTTTAAAAATGAGGAATTATTACCATTTTCCAATGATTTGGATATTGACCTTCCCGCGTATATTCCACCCATTCCACCCGAATAAATACCACCAGCTGTGGTAGGTTTAGTTTGTCCTGCAGCATCACCAATTGTAACGTTTCTTTCAACATAGAAAGGTTTGATGTACCCATGAATCCAAAGTGGTGCATAAATTTTTCTTATGATAGAGTAGGGTTTACCCTTTTTCTCCAAAAACTTTTCAATTGTCAAACCCGTATTGATGTGTCTTCCGGCTACACCCACTTTACCTTGTCCTTCGCCAGTAGGGACAATCCATGCAAAAAAACCAGGATATAAATCTGGATCAAATTCAACCTCTATTGTATCTTTTTTTATCCAAGGTGCATATATTTCGTATTGACCAGAAGGTATGATGTTCCTGTATCCACTTTTTATAACACGACTAACACCTCTTGCTTCCACGAAAAATGTGCTTTTAAAAACTTTTCCTGAACTGATTTTAACATTATAAATACCGTCAGAATAGTCTACAGATGTGATAGAGCTTTTTGTGTTTATTTCGGCTCCGTTTGATTGAGCCTGAAAGGCTAATTCTTTGTCAAAAGATCTTCGATCAATTACTATAATGTTTTGATTTTCCGAATTTATTTCGAAGGAATTGTTTTTTGTTTTGATTATTGCGCTCTTTATATAATTATCAATAGTTTTTATTCTAGGGATAATCCCTAATTTTTCTAACCCCTTTTGGCTTACAACACCACCACAGTGCTCCGGAGTTCCTATTTCATGATCTTCTTCTAGTATTAATACGCTATAGCCATTAGAGGAAATTTCTCGAGCAGCTAATAAACCCGATACACTTCCGCCCCCTACTATTACATCGTAAAAATTTTCAGGTTGTAATGTCAAAATTTATAAAAAGATTTGTCATAACAATAATATAACTTAACCATCAAGCAATCATCATTACAATACAATATATCAATTCCTCATCTAATTTTAGAATAGGACGTAACAAAAGCATTGTCGAATTGTAAAAACAACACACAATCCAAACTATTCAAAACCACCTTAAATAATTTTATTTAAGGATAAATTTCCTTAACCGTTTTTCAAAATATCAATACCGGGCATTTCATCTCCTGCTAAATACCTCAAGCTTGCACCCCCACCAGTAGAAACATGGGTCACCTCTTTTTCAGATACTCCAGCAACCTTCATAGCTTCCAATGTGTCGCCCCCTCCAACCAATGTCTTTACGCCACGCCAAAACGCCAAAGCCATACTCATGGCAATACTTTTTGTACTATGAGAAAATAATTCATTTTCGAAAAATCCCATTGGTCCATTCCAAAAAATAGTACCTAAACCTGTATTGTTATTATTGTGAATTTCATGAATAAATTTATGAACTGTTGCCTCCCCTATATCGAATCCCTTCATGTTTTTAGGAATGTGATTCCTTACAAGTTGGTATTCGGTTGAGTTTTCAGATAAAGCCACTTTATGATCAACAGGTAAGATAATTTTCTCTCTATATTTGTCAAGGGCTTTAGAGGCCCAAGACAAATAATGGTCATCTACTAAAGAATCACCTACAGATACCCCATTTGCTTTTAAAAAAGTATAGGATGCGGCTCCACCAATTAATACCTTTGTTGCTTTTGGTAGAAGGTTGTTTAAGGCACCAATTTTGTCTTTGATTTTAACTCCACCCACAACAACTGTAAATGGTTTTGATGGATTTTCCCTCAATGAGGACAAATACTCTATCTCTTTAGCAACATTAAACCCCACAATTTTAGTATTAAAATATTTTACTGCTCCATAAGTAGAAGAGTGTTTTCTATGAGATGTGCTAAAAGCGTCGTTTACATAGATATCTGCATAAGAGGCAAGTTTTTTTGAAAATTCCTCATCATTGTTTTCTTCTTCAGGGTAAAATCTAAGATTCTCAAGAAGAATGACATCACCATTGTTTAGACTGTTGATTTTGCTCAGAGTTTCTATGCCCATGCAATCACAAGAAAAAGAAACTGGGATGTTAAATTGTGATAGAATTTCTGATAGTTTTACTGATACAGGCAATAATGAATATCTCATGTCTTTCCCTTTGGGTCTATCTAAATGAGATGCGAGAATTATTCTTGCGCCTCTTTTAACCAGATATTCTATTGTAGACATAGCGGATCTAATTCTATAATCCTCACTTACAAAGCCATTTTTCACCTTCACGTTAAAATCAACACGAATGAAAACTTTTTTGTTTAGGTAAAAAGAATCTTCATAGTCTGTCAATGATTTTATCGGGGTCATATAGTTAGGGAAAATGAAAGGTAATAAAATATTTTATATGAATATATTTTAAAAATAATATAACGTTCTAGAAATTTATACTATCCTTTAGAAAGAGGAATAACTTTAGTTATAGTTGGACAGCCGAGTTTACTTGAGGCAACTCTAAATGCCCTTTTTGCTAACTCAAGATTGGCCTTAGTGACATTGGCTTCGTATATGGTATGGCCTCTTTCTACTCGAGCAGCCAAACCAGTAGCTTTCCCAAATGCACGTCTCATCCCTTCCTGCAAACGGTCAGCACCAGCTGTAGCTATCATTTTATTTTCTCTCAAGATTACATGAGGGTATACCCTTAATCGGGCAAAAAAACTCATATCACCAGCCTGAGCCATAGTTTTATTTGCTGCTAATCTTGCAGCTTCAAGGGAGTTATGACGAATTTGAATTCTTTCAGTTACAACTAATTCTAAGCGATAATCATAATCACTTTTTGGTTGACCGGACGCAAACCTAGCTATTTTAATTTGTGGCTTTCCTCTAATATATTCACGCCTTACAAAAGGCATGCCACGAATTTCTCTATAATTAACACCTTTCATCTAAATTCCCTTTTTTAATAAATAAATGAGGTACCATGCTCTGATATATGTGTTATGCCAATTGATATCATAGGTAGTGAAAGTGAAAATGCCATGAAAAATGAGATCATCAATAATAATGTGCCTTTAGAAAACACAGACAACAATAATAACAACAACAACAATAATAACAACAACAACAATAATCCAAACAATAACGAATCTTTATTAATTGCAGAAGCAAATATTCAGGAAGAGGACCTAAAAATTATTGTAAATGAAATCAGATTCAAGGACCAGTTAAGAAACAAAGGTTTTGGAGAAGTTTTCAATAATGAATTTATCCTAAACAATCTCGAAACACTCTATTTACTTAGTAATAATAAGATAAAGCTTTTTGGAAAAAAAGATTACAATTTCACGTCATTTCTCCAAATCCTCTTAAAGAAAGATAAAAAAATATTAACAAAATATTTGATATTTAGAGATCTTAGAAGTAAAGGTTATGTGGTAAAAGAAGGTTTCGGGTTCGGAACGGATTTTAGGATATATGAAAGAGGTGAGCACGGTAAAAAACCTTCCAAATATGTTTCCATTGGAATAAATGAAGGATTAAATATAAAATCTAAAGACTTTGTAGACACAATAGATCAAATTGAAAAAATGGGCAAAGATACAGTGATAGCAGTGATAGAGAGAAGAGGAGAGGTCATATACTATAAAACAATAAAAATGTCTTTTTTTGAAAACAAGAAAAAGAGTTAGCATTGAATTATAAAAGATATTAAAAATATCATTCAATAAAAACAATGTCAGAGAAAAACGATATTAACAGTATTAATAAATCATTTAAAGGAAATTTATGCAATTTGATATTTGATATAGATGAAAAGATAAGGTTTGTAGGCATAGTAAATAAAGAAAGCGAAGTGATTGATGGAGGTTTTAAAAAAGGAATAGAGCCCCTTCTTGAGGTAAATGAGGAACAAGATATGTATCTACAATCGCTTTCAAATATGATGTTTTTCCAATCGTTTTCTAAAAAATTTGGTCCGGTTGACTATATAATAACAAAGCAAAAGAAAATTTCAATAATGACATTTCCATTTAAAAGAGATATACTATGCTTATCTGTTTCTTCAGATACTAATATCGATAGAATTAGAGATGAAACGCTAAAAATCATTGTTAGAGATCAGTAAAACAATAATATACCTATTGAATGAAGATAGATAATAATAAACATGGGGTTAATAGTATGCGAAGAATGCTTATATGCTGGAGAGAAAAAAGAGTTTGAAGAACATAGCGATTACTGTAAAGAATGTCTTTATGATCACGCCATGTGTCCAAAATGTAAAACAGCATATCATTCAGCATTGATTACAGAATAAATAACAAATATATCAACCAAAAAAAATATTCACCATATTAAAATATATTTAAATTAACCAAAATATATAGATGTTACAAAGCAATGAAGAATAAGATAGTCCCCCTATTATATTGAATACCAAATTCAAAAAAAATGAAGATAAAAACCGGACTACTGAGTTTTGTAACATTTGCACATATATAGGCACCTCAAACTTTAATATCCTATTAGAGAAAATATTAATTTTAGATAGTATACCTCAATAGGTATATTACAAATCGGATATAAACTATAAAACAGAACCCAAGTTTAACATTTTTATCATAATATCCTAAACTAGATTCAGCGGAAAGGAAATAGATTAAATAAAAAAATTACAGGATTTGTGGTTCAGTAATTTTACAACAAAATAAAACATTAGCCGAAATCTAAAATTATTACCAATTATAAATGCAATAGTTTTTTCAAATATTCTACTTATTCTTTGCATAAATAAGCATGGCATAAATTAGCTAAAATATAAATACATCTTTTTTAGCTATTTATTATAAATTATATATTTTTTTATATTTAATGATATAAATATTATAATGCATATTATAAAATTTATATTAGACAAAGATACAAAGTAAAATAGGAAACAACAATGTTCAACAAAGAGTCATGCAGAAATTGCGGGTCCACATTAAAACCAAAAAGTATATGCGTGGACTGCAATGAAATAAGTCTATGGCAATGTTTCAGATGCAATAACATTGAAGAGTATTTGCATATACACTAACTAAAAATAAAAAAAAACAAGATAAAAAAACAAGATGAGTAAAATAAGCGGCTCTGTTCATTTAACGGATTCTAACTCATTATTATGATAGTCTACAAAAAGACGCATCCAATTCTTTACATGCTTTAGTTTGCAGTTCTTTTTTCTACATGGGAAATAGTCATCGAAACTTTCGGTTCTGTCCTTGATGTATTGCATGGTTCTTTCTATCGGGCTTTTCTCCAATGGTGAATGGATATGGTGTCTTATTATGAGGAATCTACAGGCCTGAGGGTACCAGGGTCCCCCATCTGTTGATACTGGGTGCTCTCCATGAATGTGAACTAAACCTGAAATAAATCGCTCCGCAACAAACATGTTTCTTTCTTTGGATATGGTTAGTTCGAGAATTTCCCTGTTTTCAGGCTCTATTGCAACCCATAGCCAAATGTATTCTGCACCAACCTTGATCAAGGTCTCGTCAACAATATACTTTGTAATCATTCTTCTGCCGTAAGATATCCTTTGAGGTTTGTACTTTTGTATCCAGTTCCAGATTGAGACATGGTTTCTCTTGAAAAAATGGGATGGTCTTTCAGATGTTCTCCTAAGCCACAGGCCTGAAAAGTACAAATACAGACCAAAGTACACATACTTTGAAGGTGTTCTGTTCCTGGTAATCATAAAGGAAACAGGGCATCTTCTAGCTATAGATTTATCGTTAAGTGAACAGAGCCTCGAATCGACATAGTTTTTCCAGTATGTTTTTTCCTCCCCATTCTGAGCATCCAAAAAACACACATCAACTGAGGAAACGAAACAACTTTTTAACAACCCGGCTGGTTTCAATATAACTAGATACAGTTCCTTACAACCCAAACATGCAACACCCAAAGAGTTAACAGAATGGAATTTTGCAGTTGCTCAAATAGCGACAGAAGAATCTTAAAGTGACCTTATAAAAAATGTCATTAGATTTAAGCAATAGGTTAATGTACCC
This sequence comes from Nitrososphaeraceae archaeon, assembly GCA_016782225.1. Classification (GTDB taxonomy): domain Archaea; phylum Thermoproteota; class Nitrososphaeria; order Nitrososphaerales; family Nitrososphaeraceae; genus Nitrosocosmicus. The sequence goes on along the minus strand of JADDOW010000110.1, from coordinate 18,307 downwards.
TCTCCCTATCTATTTATCTATATGTGAATGTAGGTAGTATTCAAATACTGACATTTCTTTATTTTATTGAAAAAATGTCAACCAGTCACTGTTGCCTCCTTCTCCATTACTAGACTTTTTTGAAACTAGAGGATTTGATGCTGTACAGGTAGCGTTTTTTTTCATACCTCATCAAAAACACTATCCCTATAACCAAAATCACCTCCAAAGACTTATCCACTATTCCAGCGATATCCACATCTTCAGGGTGGGGATTAGGGGAAAGGGGAGGCGGAAAAGTTACAGCGTACAAATACAGAAAGATAAGAAAGAGAGATCCCATTAGCCCAATTAGATTGAGTTTTAGGGATTTACTATAGTATTTCCGGGTAACAAGCATTTTGTCATATTTTCTAATCTTAGCATCAGTATCCTCCGAGAAAATCAGCAACACATAGCTAATTCCATAGGCAAGTTGAACGGCGGAGGCGGTAATCAAAAAGATGCTGTACTCTAGCCTCAGGCCAGCGTGTCCTGGAGCTACTGCAAGATGGACAACAGACGCACCAAATGCCAAAAACAAAACAGAATATTTTATAAAATCGTTATTTGAGAGTGGGTTAAACGCCTTTTTATTTCTCCTGCTCCAAAATATCCAAATCAAAGCAGCACCCAAAACAGAAATGGCAAGAAAAATGGAAACATAAATAACCGTAACAAAAATTGTGCCAAAGTTCTGTGTTATCGATACGTTAAACACACCCCTTTCACAGTTACAATCAGAAGTATCACCCAAGATCGACCTTGCAGGTGGAACCGTGTTGATTATCTGGCTTGGGCCAATATCGCTATTTAACACACTGAGCACAATATGGTAACTGCCAGCCTTTGGAAACACAAATGGAACACTAAAGTCACCGATTTCAAGGTGTGTCCAAGGAAAAACAGAAACCCTTTCACCAGAGAGTGAATAGATTTCAACCATAGCGACAATGTCATGCACATCACGACCAGCATTGTCCTGAATGCTGAACATAATATGAGATAACTCATTTGGTTTTGTGTATGTGGGCTCTAGTTGTTGGTTAACATAGTATTCATCGCTAATGCCAAATCCCCCTCCATTGTAGTGAGCCAGATGATCAAAATGACCTTGCGCATATTGAACAGGGGATTGTGATAATGGGGATAACGAAAGAGAATGGAAAAGGACAAACAGAATAAAAACGGTGGCAAATACCGATTTATGGTTTTTTTTTAGCGTTGCTTTTGAAAGGCTAAAGGGATGCAACAATGAGAAGTTGGCATTTGTCATTAAATCAGCACACTCACAAATTGGCAGATTTGTTTGGAGAGTATCCAACTGAGTTTCTTTTTACATTGGATGCAAAACCAGAGTCAGAGGACAGGGTTGCAGATGCAGAGGATGACTTTAGCCTCAAGTTGGTATAGTATGTGTTTATAACTACAAAGATAAGGCTACTGTATAACGCCAACCCCAATGCCAAATGTGAAGTCACCAAAACCGCATGTAATCTCTCAGTAATCACAGTAGCGCCCAATGCTATTTGACCAAAGACCACCGTTGCGGCTATTATAGAGATAACCTTGGTGGATCTCATAGAGTTTTTGCTTCTGAGTACAAAAACCATTGTCATTAAAACCAAAAGCCCTGTGGATGCAGCGACGGTTCTGTGTGTATACTCAATTAGGAATTCAGCCGACGGAGCCAATCCGTTTGGGCAAAGTGGCCAGTCAGGGCATGACAAGCCAACACCACTGGCACTGACATATCCGCCCATAAACATCAAGCCAAACAAAACACATAGTGTAGCAACAGAGAACAAAAGAACAAACTTATCGTAATTCATTCTTATCGTAATTCACTCTTAACATCAGTTAAGCTTAATTTAATTTTATCTAAAAACAAAATAAAGAAAAAGAGTTTGGGATCAACGGGTTACGCTGTGACAGTGAGTGTTCCTTTCATGAACGGATGAACCGTGCAGAAATAGGGATACTCACCTGCTTCTATAGCCGATGTGTCTATTGTCCCAGATGCTCCAGCCATTATGAGGCTGGTGTCAAACGCCTGGCCAGCATCCTCAGGGCCATTGCCGCTGGTTGCGGTGTGTGGCGCATTGTCATTGTTTACAACCGTAACTGTTTCACCCTTCTTAACCGACAGCTCTGTTGGGGCATATGGAGGATTTCCCGGTGTCGCAGCGCCTGCAGGAATAGTAATTGTTGGTCCAGTTGCAGTTGTGGCCGGAGCTGCATTGTTAACACCTGCGCCTGCAGTAGTTTCTTCCACCGGAGGCGCCGGGGGTGGAGATGATACAGGTGGTGGATAGCTTGCCGTATAGTCCCAATAGGCAATTGTGATATAGCCCAGGATTCCCATCGTGATAAAAACAATGGCAAATCCCTTTAGGAATCGCTTGGGAGATGTTCTAGTGATGTGGCTCTCGTCGTGCGTAGTCATAGTAATATTCCAATCCCTTTCCAAGTTCAAATGGATCCCTTGTGTCCGCAGGTTTGCCAAACATTGAAGATTTTACAATGTTATAGATAAACAGCACATATGCGGCCCCAACTATATAGGCCCCAACTGATGCTATTTGGTTCATCAAGGTCAGTTCATCTATTGGCAGGTAATCAATAACCCGCCTTGGCATGCCATACAGACCCATTATGTGCTGGGTAATGAATACCAATATTACTCCAACAAATGTGAGTACGAAATGAATCTTTGCCTGTTTTACATTATACATCCTTCCTGTTATCAACGGAAACAGATAGTAGATGAAGCCCGTAAACGTCATTGAAATGGTTCCCATCAAAAGCAGGTGGAAGTGGCCCACAACCCAATAGCTATCATGGGTTAAAAAGTCAAGTGGCATTGCGGTATTAACAACTCCTCCGGCCCCTGATGCATAAAACAACATTATGGCCGCAGACCCAAACAGCATTGGCGCCGCAAATTTGATTCTACCTCCCCACATGGTCCCCAAAAAGTTAAACACGTGCATAGCCGATGATGGGACTGCTGCCAATGTTGCAACCATGAACACAGTCTTTTCGGTAAAGCTCATACCCGTTGCGAACATGTGGTGAGCCCAGGATCCAAATCCTATTACCGCTATTAGCACCAGTGCTATTACACCTGAATAATAGCTAAACAAGGGCTTCCTTGAGAATGTTGGTATTATCTCATAGAGCATCCCTATTGCAGGCAGAATGAATATGTAAACCTCTGGATGGAACGTAAACCAAAACAGATGCTGATAAGCGATAGGATCACCACCCATCTCAGCGTTGAAGAACCCAGTCACACCCAACCTATCGGTTGTTAGCATTACCAGTGCAGCAGCAAAGGTCGGTATGGCCACAATAACCATAAGCGAAGTACTCAATGTTGCCCATGAGAAGAGAGACATTTTCATCAAGGGCAAATCAGGATGCTTCATCTTCAATATAGTCACCACAAAGTTTACCGCACCCAGTAGAGAGGACAAGCCAAGAAACGTAAGTCCAAATATCCACATATCAGCAGCTGGTGCAGGTGCCTTTAATATGGAATATGGAGGATAGGCAGTCCAACCGGTATCTGAGAAGCCCCCCCAAAGCAGAAAGATGCTTGGAGGAATCATCCAAAACGCAACAGCATTTAGCTTTGGCCATGCCATGTCTTTGTACCTGACCATGATTGGAATTAAATAATTACCAACCCCTGCGGCAAATGGTATTGCCCACAAAAACAACATTGTGGTACCATGCATAGTAAAGAATCTGGAAAAATCCTCCTGTCCGGTAAACACCTGGATACCAGGGAAAAACAACTCGGCTCTTATCGCCATTGCCAATCCACCACCTGCAAACAGAGCTACAATTGATAAGATAATATACAATAACCCTATGTCAGTGTGGTGAGTGGAAAATATTATTTCCCAAAGCGGCCTAGGCTTTTTTAATTCTAGTACCAATTTTTTAGTATAACACCCTTATACCCCAATTAATCAAATAAAGTCTATAAAAGCATTTGGATTAAACAAAATAATCCAAGTTACCACTTTTCCAAATTGCTAAGACACCAATTCTATAGAATATTACAAAAACTAGAGTAACAAAGTACTTAACCGGACTAATTAAAATAAAATTAGATTTTAAGCTGAAACAATAAAGACAATATAAAAAAGAAAAAGAAAAAGGGATTTTAGGTCAGCTTTTACGCTGTGACAGTGAGTGTTCCTTTCATGAACGGATGAACCGTGCAGAAATAGGGATACTCACCTGCTTCTATAGCCGATGTGTCT
>JADDOW010000110.1:0-13988 GCA_016782225.1 Nitrososphaeraceae archaeon | reverse complement strand
ATGAGGCTGGTGTCAAACGCCTGGCCAGCATCCTCAGGGCCATTGCCGCTGGTTGCGGTGTGTGGCGCATTGTCATTGTTTACCACATTGACCACATCACCTTTCTTAACTGACAACTCCGCTGGGTCATATGCCGGATTTCCAGGGGTTGCAGCTCCTGCAGGAATGGATAGTGTGACACCTGCCGCAGCCGCGGGGTTAGTTGCATTGGCAGTGCCGGTTGCGTTTGTTGCATTGGCTCCTGATGCAGGAGTGGTAGTATTTTGTGTCAGTGGGCCCGGTGCGACTAACCTAGCTGTACCGGTTCCTTGTGTAACCTCACCTGTTCCACCTGGTGCTATAACCCCAGCAGTTCCAGTACCACTAGATATGGTTGGTGCCTCGTTTTGTTGCTGCACCGTGCCATTCATAGCTACTGGCGTTGCACCATCGTTTGGTTCAACAAACAGTCTTGCCCTCATGTCCTGATGCAATTGGCCGCAATATTCTCTGCAGTGTATAAGATATTCTCCAGGCACATCAAACACGTTCCATAACGTGTTTACCCTTCCCGGAACTACATCCATAAGAACTGCAAAATCCGGAATTGCAAAATCATGAATAACATCATTAGAAACCATTTCAAACCTATATGGTATGTCCGTCTTTAGGTGAAGCTCATTTACCTCTTGGGTTCCATCAGCATGCTCAAAGGACCAAAACCACTGCTGGCCTATGACTCTAACCGTTTCAGAGTTAGGGGGAGCAAACTCTAGTGTGTGCTCCACCCTCCATGATTCCGCACCCACATAAATCAATAAAGCAATCACAACAACAATATATGCCCATTCAGGGGTACTGTGACCCATTACTTGGTGCCTCCAAAATTGCCAGCAGCCTTAAACCTTGGGTGAGATTCTCTGAATCTCCAAGTCGCATAAATTTGCACACCCTGAACCACAGCACCTACCGCAAAGGCAACAACCATCATTCTATAAAATAAATCCCAAATTGCTACTCGCCTTATGACAACTTCGCCACCCTCTTCTACAGCCTGTGCGATTTGAATGACACTTTGCATACCGAGTAATGTCAATGAAGCCAAAATAAAAAAAATCAAGATTTTATTACAGGAATAAGCCAATCTCCTTTATTTCACTCTCTGCGGTTTGGTTAACCTATATCTAATTTAAGGTTTTTGCTACCAAACAGTAAAATTATACTATCTGTTAGCAGAATTTGGCACAACCAGAAAAAAATTTCAATATTCCAGCAGGAACCTACGTATATCCATTATGTTTATTCCACAAAGTGAAACAATGTTATTCACATTCTTAAATATATTTAGCGAGGCATTTGGCACTTGAATGCTATACACCGAAGAGGGTTTTAGATTCATTATAAGTGAAATGGCAGCCTTGATTGGGTCTAAATGGGATACAAGAAGGACGTTCTCGTTTTTGTGCTTTATTGTTATTTCCTTTAATAACTCGGATACCCTTTTTTTTACTGCGCCAAACGATTCAACTTCAAATTCCAAAAGGGAATTGTCATCATCATTGTCACTGTAAAACTTTACAAAAAGGTCGCCATGGGTATTTAGCAAATCATCATAATACATACCCACAAGTTTGCCTAACTCTATCTCAAACAGCCGCTCATCCGTATCAAAAGGCACATTAACAATATTGGAAACAATTTCGGCAGTCTCCACCGTTCTTACGACTGGGCTTGAATAAATTTTATGGATATCAATGGTCGACAGAATCCCAGCGGCATGCTTGACCTGCTCTCGCCCCAAATCCGTCAAATGGGACTCAAGATTTCTGCCAACTAAAAGTTTCTTTACGTTGTTATTAGCTTGACCATGCCTCATAAATATTATAAGTGACATAACTTAACAAGAAATAAAATTAAAATTATATTAATATTAAACGATTGAATTGACTGCAAAACACCCTCTCTCCCTGTTTGGCGCATAAATATATTTAAAACCTAACAAGTTAATTGACACAATCAGTATGAAAATTGGAATTATTGGTGGAACTGGCGGTATGGGGGAAGGTTTTGCCCAAAGGTGGTGTCTCAACCACGATGTTTTGATAGGGTCAAGGGACAAACAAAAGGCGGAAAAGGCTGCTGAAGACAACCTAAACAACGTTAAAGGCGAGTTCGCAGACAAACTAAAGGGTACTATATCAGGTAATGATAACATATCCATATCGAAAGAAAGTGACGTGTTGATTCTTTCCATTCCGTACGACAACATAATTGGAACGTGCAAAGACATTTCAAACACCATTAATGACAATTGCGTAATAGTCTCACCCATAGTTCCCATGGGAAGAAATGAGAGCGGTTTCTATTACATACCGATTGAAGAAGGGAAAAAATCTGCCGCGGTGTTGGTTGCGGAAAACCTTCCAAAATGTAACAAAATTGTATCTGCCTTTCACACCATTTCAGAGATAAAACTAAAGAATCTAAAGATGCCCCTAAATGCAGACACCTTTGTGTGTACCGACAATAAGGAATCCCTTTCTGTCGTTAACAGCCTCATAAACGAAATTGAGGGACTCAGGTCCATTTTTCTTGGCCCCCTATCCCTGTCATATCAGGCAGAAGTGATTACTCCAATGATACTCAACGCGTCAAAACAAAACAAGATCAAGCATCCGGGCATAAAATTAGTATAAGACAACCCTTTAATACAAAAAAACAACAACTAGTTTTAAAATGGATTTTGACAGGATAGACAAGAAAATAAGGAATAGCCGAAAGGAGTGGATGTTCCCATTAGGGGTTTTATTCATTGTGATGGCATCGATTATTTTTTTGAGAAACCTTATTCTAATAACTACAGAATTGGGGATAGAGTTTTTTATTGATAATTTTACTAACTCCGAAATCACTAATGAGAAATTCGTGATAGTAATGATAATTATAGGTATTGTTCTCATCTATTTTGGAAAAATCAAAAGAAAAAGATATCAAAACGAGATACAATAAAATAAGTCTACAGAGCCCTCTTTAGGAAAAGATCGATTTTATCCATGGCCTCTTCCAATATGTTTTCCTCAGGAAGGTATACAATCCTAAAATGGTTTGATCCATCATTTCCAAACCCGGACCCATGGACAGTCAAAACACCGGTGGAATTCAGCATCTCAATTACAAACTCTAAATCGGTTTTCCATTTATTTGAGAGATCGATTTCAGGAAACACGTAAAAGGCCCCTTTAGGTTTCTTGCAATGCACACCCTTTAACTCGTTGAGTCTTTTGGACACCAAATCACGTCTTCTCCGTAGCTTTTGCACCATTTCATTAATGTGGTCTTGAGGGCCATTTAACGCTGCATTTGCGGCTATCTGAACTGGAAAGTTTGAGGCAATTCTAACTCTTGCTAGTTTAAAGATATTGCGTCTTAAGGAATCAAGTTGACGAGAATTATTATTTATGCAAATATAGCCACACCGCAAGCCGGTCATCGAATAAGTTTTAGAAAAACCGTTAAGGAGAATCACAGGAGCATCATTGGCAACTTTTCCGATTCCATAAAGGCCGCTATCAAAAACTATCCCATCGTATATCTCATCACAAATAATGTAAAGATTATTCTCCGAAGCAATGTCAATAACAGATTTCAAGCTTTTTAGATCAAAAACCTCTCCTGTGGGATTGTTAGGGTTTATCAAGCAAATTGCTTTTGATTTGCCATTTATTTTGCTCCTCAAGTCATCCAAGTCAGGAGTGCCATCATCTAGGATCTTAAACTCATTGATGTTACCCCCATAAAACTTGGCATAAGACGCATAGGGAGGATAATAGGGCCCAGGAAGCAGTATTTCATCATTGTCTTCAATTATAGAACCCATTACCATATCCAATCCTTCGGAAACACCATTTGTAACCAAAACATCTTCAGGGGTAAGGGCCAGTCCCTTTTTTTTGCTTTCTTTTTCAACTATAGACCGTCGCAATTCAGGCCATCCCTCAGAATCTGTATAATAGTCATTATCATGAGTTAATGCATCGATTAAAGCGTTTTTGATATGCGTTGGGGTCTTGAAATCAAAAGCTACCGGATCGCCGATATTTAGGTATATAATTTTTTTACCGGTTTTCTGATACTCTTTAGCATGCAATATTATGTCCCGTATCGCATATTCCACTCTGCCAAGTCGCTCAGATATTTTCATCAGTATTTAGTTCCTATTACACATATAGCAGACAGTCAATATTTGTATTTTATCAAATAGCTTAAAAATCAAATTAGGCAATATGGTTACAGACCAGACTGACCATCAGTGAATCACACCCATATTGCAACAATAAAGAAAAAGTAAGAAAATCGGCATACAGGTGAAAAAAGGCATGCGTTAGGTTTGCCGTATGAAAAATCCATAAGGTCAAACCCAAAACTGGAAAATTAAAAAAAGAGAAACAAAATAATTTTATTTGTACTAAAAAAAGCTATCCACAGTTTTAGATTATTTATTTGAATTGGACCTTAGGTCAGAGTAGGTTTTCATCTCCAATTGTATAAACTGCTCAATCATATTGCGGTATATTTTTTCTATGGTAAATGAATCGAAATTCATCTCTTTGGCATACGAGGTTACTTTTTCAATAATTTGCTCCAACCTCTTTAAATCTTTGACATTTGCAGGAGTTGGCTTAAACCTTGCAGCTTGCTTGACAAGCTCTCCGCGTCGGCATAACAATACAACAATTTCTTTATCTATTTTATCAATATTCGAACGAATTTCACCCAATGAGGAAATACTAGGTTCACCCCATTCCAAGTTATTATTCACTAGTGACACATATTTTAAAAGTGTATATGTGTCACTTTGAGTTTAATGCATAAAAATCCTAATATCACCAGAGAGTCATATACATATCTGAGCATATAGGTAACATAGGACCCAGACAAACCTACTCATATACAAATTCACACTCCTGGACAAAAAACGATAAATCACTCCATATTGTTTTTGATTAGCGTTTTGTTTGAAATACATATACGTCAAATACTAACAAAAAATTCATCTTTTGCATAGGAAGAACGAAACAATTGAAAAGAATGGTCCAAAAAATTATCCCAAATTACAGCTTTAAAGCAACAAAATCAACAAATCAACAATCAGTGGTTAATAATAAAAGATATCGTTTACCCTCCGGTCCATTCAGTTAGATCTCCAAAAGAATAACAATAATAACTACTGCAACTACACAGAGCACCCCACCTTGATAAAAAAAAACAAAGCAAATCATTTAAAAGATTGTTCTCGAGATATAATCAGTAATAAATGCCCAACAATATAAGGTTATCCATCAAACAGTTAATTTGAATGATAAATTTTTATACATATATATACTTTGTTATATAACATACCATATGAGATATGATACGGGGGGTTTAAAGCAAATGATCAGAAAATGCATCTACGAAGACAATACAAACAACAAAATAAAATTATTTGTTAAAATAAATTCAATGCTTCCAAAAGAACTGAGAATACATATGCCTTTATTCATAACAAACGATTATATCAACAAAGTGTTATACAAGCTAGAAGATACCCATCCAAAACAGAAAATATCAGAAAACATTCTTAAAAAATAATACAGCACACAATCCCCATAAACAAACGAAAAAAAATAGCTGCAGGAACTGAGCAGGTGTTTATATTTTTAACACCTTACCTCACCACAATATTTCAAAAAATCATTATTTAATCTAAAGTCACAGGCACGCACATTACTTGATCTACATATCAATTCAGTGTTTATTTTATTTGATTTAAAGTTTCTTCTTGCAGTACGAATTCGTCTTTACAAATACAACCAAATTGGATTTTACAAAGCAAGCCAAAAAATTTATCCCCTATTGCAAATTTAATCATCATTTTAATTCAATATTGAGAGGTGGTGTGCTGGTGTGCATCATCATCATCAACAGCAACAACAGCAACAACAATAAATGTTTACTTTAATGCTGTTTTTGTTGCATTGCAGGGGACCATATTCATGTATTCAAATATAGAAAAAACAATTCAAACAATAAAAAATAGCACATATACAGATCAAATTTCAATTGGTGAAAAATATAATAATGATCAATTGTTAAATTCTTTCCAACATTGGGCACAGGGAAAGAAGATAACGATGTTAATTTAGAATATGTTCTTTTAAGCGGTATTGATGGAGGGTTATGGGAAATTGACTATGAAAATAGCATTGCATTGGACGTAAGCGATGTTATAAAACAAGATACGGTCAATAAACTAACAACATATTCAGGTAAAATAGAGGACTTCCTTGTAAAGGAGAGGGGTTGTGACAACATCCATTTCCACAATTCTTTTAGCATTCCAACGAGAATTCACATGAACAATAAGAAATCAAAATTAAGAGGATGCGAATTTAAATAAATGTATTTTGCATTCGCATACCAATCAAGTTATTAGGTAAACAAAATAAAATCCAACAAGCAATGCTTTATCGGTTATTTGCAAAAATACACATTCTCCTGATTTCCCATAGATTGGTAACATATTCAACATCAGGCTTTCTCGGAATGTTGGATAATTAATTCCATATACATGGCTTGCCAATTTAGCAAGAGTGCAAAACCACAACAATAAAAAAAACAGGTTCACCATATTCCTTCAGGTGTATCCCAAAGCGTTAAAGTACATGCCAACTAAATAATTATATCCCTTGTTCCTTTATATGAATGGCATTTGGATAAGCCAAATTCAACAATGCCTTCAGATTTTGATCCAGTCCAGCATAAAATCAACACCAAAACAAACTGGAATGCAATTGCTTATGCATATCACAAAAATTGGGCAAGCACAGATACAGGACCTTTTAAATCAACAAAAAAACTAGTGGAATCATCCCAAATAAATCCAAATGACATTGTACTTGATCTCGCATGTGGGACAGGGGCAGTTTCAAATGAGACAGTCAAGGCAATGGGTAAAACCATGGGAGCAGATAAGGGTGTTGGGGATGTGGGGGTCAAAGGTCTTATAATCGGAGTCGACATTTCGAGAACTGCACTGTCGATAGCCAAATTGCCAACACAGCCTAATTTTGTAAGACTCATGCTAATTGAAATGGATGCCGAAAACTTGGGGTTTCGCAAATCCTTTTTTAGCAAAATCTTGTGCCAATTTGGTTTGATGTTCTTCCCAAACCCGCTTTCGGTTCTTAAAGAACTGAAAGAGATTCTATTGAAGGGCGGAAAATTATCGATATCAGTTCATGGTTCTCCAAAAGGTGTTCCCTATTTTAGCTGTATAATGGACTGCATACTAAAGTACATCCCAAACATAAGACCTAGCAATTCCCCATCAGTTCACACATTTGGTAATCCAGGCGATCTATTCAACATATTAGAAAACGCTGGCCTTTCTGGAATATCAATAAAAAAATACACTTTTTGTTACCAGGCAGGAACATTTGAGGATTATTGGTCTGACTACATGTCTTCAACTGCAAACTCAATTCGCCATTTGATTATGTCAAAAGGAGATGGCACAATATCAGCCATTAAAAAAGAATCAAAAGAAACCTCCGATAGGTATGCAGATCACAAAGGTGTAATCACCTTTCCGTGGGATGTATTTATTGCAACAGCTTATAATAACTGATTGCCAACTGAAAATTCATTTGCTCCATTCAATAACCCATCATACCAAAGAAACGGTAATTCTCTGTTATGCATCCTTAAGATATGGACATTAGATATCCAGCCATATCCAATAATACGAATTTGGCGTATTTTTCCATAAGGAATGTTCCCCGGTTGACGTTAATACAACAGACAAGGAGGTCAAGGATGTGCTGGAGACCATCATTTCCCTTCGAGGAACCCTTTAATTTAATAAAAATACTTTATGTATTGTAAAATTCATGATTTACAAATAAACGCATAAATAATTATAAAAATCATAATTATAAGTTTTACTTATTTCATCATATACAAATTATTACGAAAATACAACTATCAATTTTTTAAATTTCTTATTTTCTTCTATTTCTTTTTTTATATGTAGTTTCTTGTAATAATCTACGAAATATCATGCAGATACTACTACTTGAGCAAGCACATCGCCAAGCTTTTAGGCAAAGCCAAGAATTAATGGCAACAGAGTTACCAAGAGGTATCAAAACACACACTCAGCCTATCACTATGCACCCTAATTAAAAATGTAATTACGCAGTGTTACATAGTTGAAGTATAAATGACATTGAATACGATATACTGCTACTCAATGATTATAGAAATCTTACTGTAAGTGAATAGGTAAATTATTTTCAGTATGTAATTGTAGTTGTTTGGCCAATATTTTGCCATTAGCCCTAATATAACAGCCTAACTTTATAGACACAGTATTAACACAAATATTCACGGTGTAACACATAGAATATCCAGAACATTTGATGTTCAATAGAAAAGGTCAACCCAGGCCTGCATGTGAATGATAAAACCAACTTAACATTATTTTTATAATAGAACAGTATACCTTTGTACAACTATGTCCAGGCAATTAGACTAAACTAATAGAGTCAACAAGTTATACTATTTAATTAGAGTATCTAAATTTATTTTATGGCTAAAAAACACAGCATATTCGATGGTTTTAGACCAAGTAACTTAAGAGGCAGACAAAATCGTATCAGACTTGCCAAATTTATAATTTTCATAGGCTTCATAGTAGTGGGTATTGTCTTTTTCTCTGTGTTTGTACCAAGAGTCGGAATAAATATAGAAATTATTGATAGAACGGAGGTTGTAGGAACTATGGAGATAGTTAGTGTAAAGATATCTAATAATAATTTTGCAACACTAAATGATGTAGTAATACGTTTTGGTGAAAATGGAACAAATCAACCAATTGGGAACTTGGGACCATTTGCATCTGTAATGATTACACCTGATGAAGGAAATTTTAATTTTGACAAAGTAATAATCAGGGCAAATAATGGAACAATAGAATACATCAAGTCAAGATGACAGTCATCTATCATGCATGTAATAGACTAGATTTATTTAGTTAAAAACGGAGTTAGTGTCACTGCCACCATTAGAGCCAAGTTTTCAGTATCTCCTTTTATACCAACATAGAAATTACAGTATATGGCCAAATGCCAAAACTGTCTTAATGGTATTATCTCTGTTTATATTATAGATGGGATTAAGGGCTCCTTCAAGAAAATAGGCTACTAGTTCTGTTATTCCATCTTCCACTAACTACTGACATGGAATACATCATTCAAACTGACCGCTGAGCCTTCAGGCTGTGGACTGCTACGTTTGACATCCATTTTTCGACATCAGGCCAACTGAAAACAGTTTGGGCATTGATTTGCCAACCGATCTGATTGGGCGGATTAATCTTTTGCTTATGATTTCCTTTGCTCTACTCATAACCTAATCACCTGGCTATAGTATATGCCAGACCCAAATATAATTTTACTTTTTGTATATGTATGAAACATAATGTTAGAAAATATATATTATGTAATATTCATTACATATAACAGGTGAGGGCATTATGAACATAAGATCAATAGATGACAATAATGATGATGGTTGGTTTAACAGCTTTTTTGATTTTCATAGTGGTGTGAGAAGAAGAATAAGGGAAGGTAGGATTGGTTTGTTTGACATGGACCCAGTTAGAGAATTTGAGAGTATGGAGAAGGAAATGGTGAGGATGTTTGACCAAATTAAGGACATCCAGACAAACGCACCAAAGAATCTGCTAAGGGAGTACCAAACACCCGATGGTGCAAAGGTAAGGGAAGTGGGGCCCCTTGTGTATGGATACTCAATGACCGTTGGGCCCGACGGCAAGCCAAAAGTAATGGAGTTTGGAAACATAAAGCATACTGGAAGAATCATCAACAGTGGAATGGGAATTAATGCTGCTGATGCTGCTGGAATTGGATCCAAACATCAGTTATATGCTGAAAGGGAACCTTTAGCAGAAGTTAATGTAACCAATAAAGAGGTCAAAGTGGTGCTGGAGATGCCGGGATTTAAAAAAGGGGACATCAAGATAAACGCTTATGATGGCTCATTAGAAGTTGTGTCAATTAATCCTCAAAGAAAATACCGCAAGACCATGGAATTACCGCAAGAAGCAGACATTGAAACTGCAAAGTCAACATACAACAACGGAATACTGGAAGTGACATTTAGCAAAAAGGAAAATGCGGTATCAAAAGAAAAAGAGAAAAAAAATAACATTAGGAGATTGAATAGACCTTTATTTTCTAGTCTAAAACGCATTTTCCGTAGGTAGGTTAAGATTTAATATTTTTTTATCCTACCTACAATATTCTCTTCTCTCAAAGTCATAGATTCAATGCCTACAGGGCAAAAAGTAGGTCCAAGTCTTATTGGTACAAACTAAAGTCCACCATCAAAAAGAAACTGGTTAGCCTTATGGACAATGAGATCCCATTATTATCCAAGTTATTTCATAACCTAGACCTTACTGAAATTGGTAAGACGTTTAAGAATAGACAGGCTAGCAAAGATCTTACTGAAATTGGTAAGACGTTTAAGAATAGACAGGCTAGCAAAGATCTTACTGAAATTGGTAAGATATGTAATAATAACACGTCCGACTATCATCTTACTGAAATCAGTAATACAACATCAAACAATGACAATAACACAATAATTACAAAACCAAACACTCAAAAATTATATAAGCGTATGGGAAACAATCAATTGGGGAGGGTCCGTAGCGTAGTCAGGATATCGCGGCGGTCTTCGGAACCGCAAACCGTGGGATCGAAGCCCATCGGGCCCGTTACGATAATGGCTCTTTTAAGGGGGTTCCACGAAAATAAGGTGTATAGAAAAAAGTGGAAGAAACCCAAAACAACAATCAGCAGGAACTTGACTCATGGTCACTGTATGTGTATGCGATGAAATCGCCTGTGACAAGAGAAAAATACCAAAAAAGGCTAGAGAAATTCTTTGACTCTTTAGGTTTAGAGGGAAGCACTATAGAAGAGAAAAGCAAAAAATTTGTCAATCTAACAAAAGAAAAAGGCAATGGATGAATATTCAATCATGTTTTGAAATTTATGCAGTTTCATTTAGACAGAGCAAACAGAAAAGAAATTACTGGCTCAACAGTCAGAAATTATTTGAAAAGTATAAAGTTATTTTGTGAAATGGCCGACTTTCAGATTGCCTAGAAAAAGATTTTAAGAGGATTGCCAAGAGCAAAAAACTACTAGGATGACAGAATCCCAACGATAGAGGAAATAAGAAAATTATTAGAGTATCCGGATAGAAGATTGAAGTCAATCATCTACACTATGGCTTCGTCAGGCATTTGTCTTGGTGCATAGGATTATCTAAAATGGGGCCACATTCGCCCGATTGAAAAAGATGGGAGGTGACTGCCGCCAAAATTATTGTTTATTCAGAATAAGAAGATGAATATTTCTCATTTATATCAAAAGGATCGTTCCTATCATTAAAAGAATGGATGAATTACAGAGAATTTTCTGGGGAGCTAATAGATGAAAACAGTTGGGTTATGCGAGACTTATGGGACACTCAAGACATTCAAAGAAATGGAAAAGGATTTGTTACGAAACCAAAAAAACTTACACCGATAGGAATAAAAAAACTAATCAATAGAGCAATATAGGCTCAAGGATTAAGAAAAAGGCTGGAAAAAGGAAAGAAGAGAACACCCATTTCAAGCTATTCATTGCTAAAGGAAGTGGTTTAAGACAATATGTGAAATGGCAGGTATGAAACCCATTAATGTAGAAATATTGTTGTCTCATAATGTCGGTATAAGCAATAGCTACTACAAACCAACAGAAAACGAATTATTGCAAGATTACCTGAAAGTTTCAGACTTGCTAATGATTGACAAACAAGGAACACCGCAAAAGGAATTACAAAACTACGAACTGAAGAGTCAAGAAGAAACATACCTTATCAAAGGAAAACTACAAGAAAAAGACGAACAAATCAAATACATTAATGAAAAATATGAGAAAGACATCCAATCACTAAAGGTGGAAATGGAAAACAAATTCCAGCAACTAATATCCAAAATTAACGTTAGTAAACTTCAATAACCCATTATTTGATATTCATTTAAGTATTTTATAATTTTAGATATTTAGTATCTTATTCAATATTTCGAATCTATTTTATATTTAAAAATAATTGGACCGTATCAATAGTATTTGGTATTTATTTATGGACTAAATCTTTTTATAAATATATATGATGAAAATTTAAATTAAAGTTGTTTCAAATTTGTTTTTAACATGTGTTTAAAAGACAGTAATTATGGTTTAGATACCGTGGAACTGCCTTTCTCTAACAAAAGATAGTTTTTACCCGATTTATCAACGATTAATTCTTTTTCTAACTTATTACCGCCTATTTCATCATAGGATAACTTGCAGATATTCTTATCATAAAATACATCCAATATAACTATACCCATATATGACTCACTTCCAATTTCTTCCAATTTGAAGAAAATTTCATTATGATTATATCATGTTTTGATGTTTTTGTCTGAATAATATCAAAATACGGGAATAACTTTAATTCTTTTACAATATAATCATGAAACTTTCTAGCATCTTTACGTCCAATCTCTTCTGGTCTGCAAATATATTTTTGATTTTTTTTTATTAGCCTCCTTTTCTATCACTTCAATGCGGTTTTTACATCCAATCTCATTGCAAATATCAATAGTTCTCTGTAAGTATTCTAGTACTGGTTTTGCGATGTTCGGTGAATCTACATTAAGTGATTTATATTTGGATGAACAAATATCTACCCCTATTGATACAAATTCAGATGCTGACTATAATCTACTATATCGTTCCTGAATTAAAGAACAAATAATGTTATTTAATTGGTATCATTATCGCCAATAACTATTTTTTCCTTTGAAAATATCCACTGCTTTTTCCAAAATATCAATAACGATATGCCGGCGATTGCCAACATAATTATTATCAATAGGCTAAAGTATTTGGGTAAAACAGTTAGGTTATTTAAATCAAAGCCCTCTAAACCGAGCATACCGATTAATAGCGAAATTGGCAATGCAATAGTAGAAAATATTGTTAGCACCCTCATAACATTGTTTGTTTGCAGTGCTACACTATTTGAAAATGTTTCCCTTGTAGAATTTATTGTATCTTGATATGATTGGACCATTTCAATGAGTTGATTTATGTCATCATATACAATTTTTAGAAACTTTATGTCATCTTTGTCTTCTTCCATGTAGGTATGGTAATTAATAACGTTTCTTGCGTTCCAGAAATGCCTTCGAAGAAGGATTATCTGTTTTGACAACAAGTCTAGATAATTAAGAACATTTTTCGATGGTTTATGTTGAGCATTTCTTTCGACTGTAACTACTTCAAGTTCTATAGCCGTTAGGATTTGTTCATATGTATCCACCATAAAAGTTAATATGCTATAATACAAAGCGTCAATAGACGATTCTAAAACCTTTTCTCCTTCCGAAAAAATTATTCTGCCTTTTGTTACTAGGTCTACATCTTTGGAATGAATAGTTATCAGCCAGCCGTTCCCTACCAAAAAATATATTGGGATTGCTTCTAAATGCTTTATAGAATTAAATTTTAAAGAGAGAAAAACAGTGAACCGGTGGTTTTTGAATGTCATAACTCGTGGTTTTTTTGTCTTCTGTTCAATCTTTTCTACTGATTTGTGATCAAAGCCAAATGTATTTTCTAAGTTAGAGATTTCTGAAGAATCAGGATCTATTAGGTCTATCCAAATGTTATATCCATCTTTTATATCTTCTTTGGAGCCATTTCCTTCTATTACATTACTCTCGTTATATCGCATGATTGTCTTTTGCATCATCTTTATAGTACAATTATATATTATACATTATAAGAACATGATATATTTATTAACTAAAGACCATAATTTTTTGTTTTAAT
>JADDOW010000065.1:67371-72728 GCA_016782225.1 Nitrososphaeraceae archaeon | reverse complement strand
TTAATATAAATCTTGTTTTTTAAAAACAAATAAAAGATTCTTTAAATTGATGATAGATATCAATGAAAATTGATAATTATATTGATTTATACAAAAATAAAACCTTTGAATCAATGAATTTATACTTTAAATCAAAAGAGATATTTCCTGGTGGCATAAATCATAATATCAGATACTTTAAACCTTATCCATTCTATACTGTTAAAGCTAAGGGGAAATTTTTAACAGATATAGATGGGAACAAATATGTTGATTTCTGGAATGGTCACTGGGCATTAATATTAGGTCACTCTCCAAAAATAGTTTCAAATAAATTAAAAAAACAAGTTAAAAGGGGAACCCTGTATGGAACAGCAAATGAAACCAGCATTAAGTTAGGTGAAATTATCAATAAAGCAATACCATTAGCTGAAAACATCAGATTTTCTAGTACAGGATCTGAAGCAACTATGTACGCAATACGATTAGCAAGAGCGAAAACAGGAAAAAGAGTTATTGCAAAGGTTATAGGAGGATGGCATGGGTATAACTCCAATTTACTTCAGTCAGTAAACTATCCATATGAAGTTGATGAAGGAATCGGGCTCATAGAAGACGAAGGCCAATTTATTGAATCAATCCAATTTAATGATTTAGATAGGTCTTTAAAAGTTTTAGAATCAATTAAAGATGATTTAGCAGGCATAATTATCGAGCCCGTTCTTGGAGGTGCAGGATGCATAACACCCAATGAAGGCTATCTAGAAGGATTACAGGAATTTGCAAGGAAAAACGATAGTCTCTTAATTTTAGATGAAATAGTAACTGGTTTCCGTCATTCATTTAGTGGAGCAATGAATTACTTCAAATTAGAACCCGACATATTTACTCTCGGCAAAATCATAGGGGGAGGCCTCCCCATCGGTGCTGTTTGCGGCAAAAAGGAAATCTTGAGTTTGGCGGATGTGACAAATAAAAATGATAAGAGTATGTATTGTTCAATAGGAGGAGGAACTTTTTCAGCAAACCCATTAACAATGACTGCGGGTTATAATACACTAAAGTTTTTGAAAAATAATCCCGACGTTTATGAAAAAATAAATTCTCTTGGGGATCTGACAAGAAACGAATTATCTAAATTATTTAAAGAACTAAAAATAGACGCAGAAGTAACAGGGTTCGGATCATTATTTATGATTCACTTTTTAAATGATAAAGTAAAGAAGATAAATAATGCAGTTGATTCAGCACTAACAAATAACGAATTACTGTTTAATTATCAATTTGCATTAATTGCAAAACATAACATATTCTTTTTACCTTTAAAGATGGGCGCTTTTTCTAATGCTCATGAGAGGGAGGATGTATACAAACTGTTAGAAGCAACAAGAGAAATTTTCCAAAACAATAAAGATCGCATTGCCCAAAAAACATAGGAAACAAAATTGATTAATTTTCCCTCCACAAAGCCTTTTTCTTTGCTAAAATAATAAAGAAGATCAAATACGAAATTTGGACTATTAGCCCAAGAGAAATAGACCATTCTTGCGGCGTTGAAAAACCCATAGAATACTGCAACATTAATGAAGCGTGAGTCGTTGGAACAAAATAAGATACTATTTGGAGAGGTAGAGGCAACCTTTCAATGGAATAGAAAACAGGAGGTATTACTGCAATAAGAACATTTACAAATGATATAAGTTGTGTAGCATTTCTCATATGTAGCATATGCGAAGACAGAAAAAAACCTATAGAAGACATTGTCCCCCATATCAAAAAAATATTTACAATTAAAAGAGGTAAAAAAGAAATAGAAGTTGAAAAAAAGACAGCTAGCGCAGCTAATACCAACAACGCAGGCAAACCATATAATAATTCAGAAAATGCCAGACCGAGCATATATGTTAATGGAGAAACAGGAGAAGCTACAAACATATCCTGCATTTTATATTCAAGTTTATAAAGTGAAATATCCTGACCTAAAGATAGGCCATATCCAACCAAAGCCATTACCAAGCTTCCTGCAACTGCAAATTGTACATATTGTCCATTACTTACAATAAATAAAATAAATAACAAAGAAAAAGGTGAAATAGCTGTGAAAACTAAGGATAAAGGATTACGCCTCAACCATAATACTCCCGTCAAGTATGCGATTATAAATATCTGTTTTATCATTACAAAACTATCCGAAATTATTTTCATTTCCCTTCATCATATAACATCCATTAGTAATATTTGTTAAGGGAAAGGATAACAGTTACAACCATTATTTTGAAAATTGAAAAAATGTTATTTATGTAAAGGCACAAGGTCAACGATTTATCTTTTTTCATATCGATTATAAGGAATTTGGCATTATACTGAAAATTTTAGATGGCATAAACAATAGATATCTTTTAAAACATTTAATTAACATATAATTTTATTTGATTTTAACAATAAGGATTCAGGGATTACAAATTGCCAATGCATGATGATGATGATGACGCCATAATTTTTAATTAACCTTATAGTGAAACACAAAGAAAACAATAATAAGAAAGCATAAGAGAATATGAGTTCTTATTGTTAATAACAGAAATAAACAATACAATAATCAAAAAATTAATTGCATTAGAAACTGCTATTAATTGTAGTAATTAAATAAAAACAGGTGTATGGCTATGATCGATGAGAATTTTAATTCCATTTATAAACTTAGGTCATTAAAACCAAAGTTGATTGATAATATTACAATATTAAACAAAAATAACAAAAAAAATAACTTTCCAAAAGATTTATCAACATTAATAACCAAAACCGACAAAAATCAAAATCCAAGCTTCTGGATTGAAGGTTACGGATGTTCGGCTAGTTTTGCAGATATGGAAATGATTGCAGGGCAATTAAGAAACAATGGGTTTGATATTGCAAATAACTCTGATGCGGCCAATATCAATCTCATAGTAACTTGTTCGGTTAAGGATACAACTGAACACAAAATGGTTCACAGAATTAAAGACCTATCTAAGAACAACAAACCAATAGTAATCGCTGGTTGTCTTCCCTCTGCCGATCAAAAATTAGTCGAAAAGATAAATCCTAACGCAAGTTTAATGGGTCCTAATTCTATTGATAAAACCATTGAAATTGTTAATTCAACTTTGAATGGACAAAAAATTGTTTCCCTACAAAATTCAGAAATAGAAAAGATTAACTTACCAAGGTTTAGAATAAACCCCACAATAAGTATTGTTGAAATAGCATCAGGGTGTTTAAGCGAATGTTCCTTTTGTCAAACAAAATTAGCAAAAGGAGATCTCCAAAGTTATAGAATAGGTAAAATAATTAAACAAATAAAACATGATTTAAAAGATGGGGCCAAAGAGATATGGCTTACATCTACAGACAATGGTTGTTATGGTATAGACATCGGAACAAATATTGTGGAACTGTTAAAGAGATGTGACGAAATAGATGAAGATTTCATGATAAGAGTCGGTATGATGAATCCCATGTATCTTAAGGACAGGGTAAAAGATCTTGTAAACATATATTCAGAAAGCAACAAATTTTTTAAATTTATCCATATCCCCGTTCAGAGTGGCAGTGAAAAGATTCTAAGGAAAATGAAGAGGGGACACACAGTAAAAACATTCAATGAAATAGTAAGACAATTCAGGGAAAAAATACCCGATATGACAATAGCTACTGACATAATAACCGGGTTTCCAGAAGAAACTGACGAGGATTTTGAATTAACATTAAAAATGATAAAAGAAACGGAGCCAGATGTTATAAATTCATCCAAATTCTGCCCTAGACCCGGCACTTCAGCATCGAAATTGAAAAGAATCAGCCAGGAAATAATTACAGAAAGATCTAAAAAATTGCATAGTGTTATGAAACATATTGCAAAAAAAAGAAATTCAAGGTGGTTAGGATGGGAAGGACAAGTTCTTATTGATGAAATTGATATGGGTAACCCAAAGGGCAGAAATCAATATTACAAATCCATAGTTATAAAAAATCCAATTGAAACTATATCAACAAAAACAATAACCAAGAATGACAATATGGAGAACTTTTCACAAACTCACGGAGATTTTAGCCTTATGAAATTAACAAATTATGACAACAAATTTACTTTAGGGAAAACCATTATGGCAAGGGTAACAGGATACTCAACCCATAGTTTGGAAGGGATTCGAATCACATAATATTGATAATCAATCAATTTTTTTTATCTAATACGTTTTTATCTATTACCTGTTATAATTTGTGTTTGTTGGGTATTAATAATAACAGAGACAATACCCTATTCATTGGGGTGGGAAATACTGGAAGCAATATTACACTCGATATTGTTAAAGAAATTAAAACAGCGGAATACTTATTGTTGAATCCCAAAAAAGTTTTTAATCAGAATAAAAAAAATGTAACGATAGAAACTGGCTCATGGATTAACCCTCCAATACATAAAATAAGAGAATCATTTTTAGAGAATATAGATAAAGTTTCGCATATTTTTAACACCTTTAGCAATATTATAATTATTGGAAATTTAGCATCTAAATTTGGGATAGCAATAATTCCAACATTAACAAAACTGTTACATCAAATTGGCGATAAAGTGATAATTAGTTTTGTAATAATGCCATTTGGATTTGAAAAGAGAAGAATTTTTCATTCAGGTGTTTCATTGTCTTTTATTAATAAATATTCAAACTCAACCATAATTGTAGATAATAACTCTTTTCTTAAAAATAATCCAGAATTATCAATTCCAGAATGTTTTAAAATTACAAACAACGCGGTCAAAGATATAATTATTACATCTTGTGGTAAAGGTTTCCCAAATGAATTTAATGTAATCGCTACAAGTAAAGAATCCAATAACATAGAAGACGTTTTTAGTAAATCTTTTACAATGTGCAATAATTCCAGAATAAAAACAATAGAAAAAACTTGTATGTTTATCTATCCAGCAAAAGAAAAAATTGATAGGATAGATAGCATTATAAAAACAGCTGAAAAAATTGCAAATGACTCGGATAATGAAATAAATATACTTTCAGGTCCAGGCAATTTATCAAAAATACATTTAATGATCAAAACAAACAATTTGCTATTTTCTTCATATGACCCTCTAAACCAATTTATATCAATCAATAATTTCCTAGATTTCGAGCCAGAAACTAATAACAATATAAAGGAAATATCACATTTAAAGGATATTGAAGCTAAATTAATACAATGAATTGATTTGGTTTAGAAAATCTTACTAAAAAAATAAAATTATTGTTTTGATGCAGGCTTTCTCTTTGTAGCTTTTCTAACCACTTTTTTGTCAGTGTCAGGAGTAGCGGCAGTAGTGGTGTCAGGAGTAGCGGCAG
>JADDOW010000065.1:34286-67225 GCA_016782225.1 Nitrososphaeraceae archaeon | reverse complement strand
TAGCGGCAGTAGTGACTATTGGAGACTCGTCTTTTAGTTTGTTGTTTTCGGTCTCCTTTATAGTATCCTCATATAGAGACACAATAACATGATCATCCTCATCTTTTACAATTCTAACGCGAACCTTTCTAGGAGGATTAGTCTTTCCTCTTTCCCAGATATATCTATTTAATTCTTGATCAATTTTTATTTGCGAGCTTTTCATATGTTTAATCGCAAATTCTTTTATCATATTAACTACTCTATCTGTTCTTTTATGTTTAGGAGTTAACCATGCTTTACTAAAGTTTATTGTGTATATTCTAGCGATTGTATCTTCCACATTTGACATTTTATTTTATCCCCATTTTTATCATTAACCAACGTTCACATCTGAGCGGCGCCAAGACCTTCTTTTTGGATTTGTTCTTACATGTCTGTGTGTTCTAATAATAACCCAGGCTGGCACCGGTCTATTCTGTCTAACTTTTTTTAATAATCGAATTTTTCTTGAGGTATTTTTTCGGGCAGCCATAATAAACTCTTTACTATTTGTCCTATTTTTAAGTGTTAACATATAAAACAAAGACAATAAACCTTACCATATCCAAATAGAATAGACTTTGCATAACTTTTGGCCATGATAGAAAATAATAAATCATATTTTAACCTCTAAAGAATAATGCAAGTATGTAAAACCTGCTACAAGTTTTTACAAACAATTTATGATAACAAAAAGATTAAGAAAATAAAGATAATTCCCGACGAACAAACCGAAAAATCACAGTGCAATAGCAATTACCATAAAAAGTTAGTGGATAGTTTTAAAACATAAACACAGTTAAAGATCTATGCTAACTCCCAGTTGAATCAACAATATTAAATTCAACCTCATCTCCAACAGTAATATTATTTTTAGTTGTATAGTGAGCGTTTACTTCCAGAACATGTTGGGAAAGATCATTTGGAGAATAAGAGGCACATATTAGGAAAGAGATACAAGGCTGGAGATTTTTTTCTATATGGACAATTGTGGTGTTTGGATGTATCCATATTATATCAATTGGAAATTTCATGTCTTTCATCCAAAAAGAACTTTTTTTTGGAGCATCAAATATAAACAACATGCCTTCATGTTCTTTTAAGCTATTTTTAATTGACAGACCCTTTGTATGCTCATCAGGTGTTTTAGCTAAAGTAACATTGATGTGCAAACCTTTAATCTTTACCGATGATGGAAATTTATTAATAATGTCATTTTGCGCTAAAGTCTTTCTGTCATAATCGAGGTTGAATGAATTTGCAAGACACAATATGGAAAATGCACCAAACAAAACAGTGATTTGAAAAAGAAGGTTATTTCTTTGAGTTTCAAAGATAAACATAACCTGATAGTAATGCAATAATTTTTATATTTATATGTTAATCTAACACCACATGATTTGCAGTTGCAGATGCATGAACTGTAAGAGTTCAAACCTTGAATATAAAGAATTTTTGGCAGAAGATGGATTCCAGGATATTCACCATACCTGTAAAAACTGCGGCATACATTTTAACCATTTAGACGGAGAACAATTTGGAACTTGTAAAATATGCAATTTTTATCCAAAATAATTAAGATTTATTTGTTGCCAAAAATGCCCCATGAACCCTATCGATCTAACCCCGTTCAAGATGGGCAGGTAAATCAATGACCAATCATTTACGGCAACACTAAAATCAAGCAATTTTTATCAAGTCATCTAAAGAATAATTGATTCGCCAAACATTTCTAAAAATTTTAACATAGTACATATACAACAATTATAGAACCAGTTAGTCCTAATTGCGAAATCTGGCCGCAGGTATTAAACCCTAACCCTGTTAGCCCCATTTACCAATGCATTATTTTTACACTTTGCTTTGTTTTTCGACAGGCAGTAAAACTGATATTCAATTTGCTCAATGTTAAAGCAATTTAATGGTTTGAGCAGCATCGTTTATTTATAAAAGAAGGGTTTTTCCTTTAAAGAAATACGTTAATTTATTTTTACTCAACAAAGATACGGTTCTCCGTTCCATAAAGAAATAATATCAATAGCAACATTTAGAATGAATAATAGATTTTCATGTCAAAGTATAGGGACATAAATCATCTAATTCTTCCAAAACCTCATTGTGCTGAAACAGAAATTTTTATTTTATCTGGTATTAAAATCCATTCATATTGTTTTGTTTTCCCAAGCAATAAACAACAAAGGGAGAAACGTTGGTGCAGGAACGGGCACGCCTCAGTAGGAGAACATTGCCATCACAATGTCAAAGGAAAAGCAGATAATCTCGAGGAAACTAACACCATGATAAGGAGATGGTCATCATCTGTTTCCAGCAGCGACAATGGCTTGAAGTATGGTACAAGAGCTCAACAAGTTTTTTTGCGCGAATTGTCAATCAAAAGTATTGGAATGTTACTAATGCCTATCAAGTTATGATCAGGTAAAGTTGATAGTAAAAATACAGAAAATTGAGATTCTAAACATAACGTATGTGGCTATCCTTATGCAAAGGTTTAGCAGTTTTTGTAACTTGTAAAATTTATAACCCAACGATCATTCATACCATCCAAACAAAATCACAATATGAGTCACTCTGAGTAACTCTTTATATAAAACCTTGTAAAATACCAAAACAACTGAGTACACAAGTATTAACCAGAAGAATGTAAAAGCAAGTCGAGGTTAATTTAGGGATAATGCAATTCAGATCCTCTTTTCAAGCTTTCATAGGGTCTGATCCAGAGACTATTACCTTTTGGTATTAGAACCCTTTTAGATTAGATACTGATTGTAGCTAAAATTGATAATGACAAGTCAATGGAAAATATGAGATTCCGCCAACCAAAGACTATAAGTTTTCATGAGGACAATTTCTTTAATTTCAAATAAACATAAATTAGCATTTTCCGTATTTAAATCTGCCAATATATAACAAATACCATGATCAGTTCCACCATACCACCATCTATATTTCAATGGTTATACAAGGACCTCTAAAAGGCAAAACATTAAATCAAATAGATAATGAAACTTGGGTATCAAAGGACAAGGGGCAAGGTTCATTATTTGAAAGACAACTGAAAAACAAAATAGGAATACCAAAATATGAGGAGGTGCGGGATTTGCTTTCACGGTTAGGAAATCGGGTATGTCCAATAGGCGTTGTGCACAAGGCTTTAGATTGCTACACTTAATGAAAAACCTTGGCATTTGAAATGAGAATGAGAATGTTAATTATGACGATGATGTCGATCATGGCTTCACAAGGAGATCATCCTTTTTAGAGATATTGCATATTAACGGGAAAAATTTAGGGATACCATCCACCATTGTGCCTTTATGGATTAAATACTTTGTTGATTGCTATCCCCTTGCAAGTAAAAAGATGGCAATCAAATACGCCTATGAAAACATAACCAAATAAAACTCAAGTTTCATCCGTGATTTAGATAAAGCAGATTCAGGGCCATAATCATAGGAATGAGTCCTTGCCATCTCATGAGATTAAAATTCCATTTGTCTCTGAAATCTCTAACACCCTCGCCCAAAAGAGAGAATTAAGCAACAATCTTGAAGATAATTAATGGACCTAAAAAAAGGAAATAGATGGTCTAGAGCTACAGATAGAACAAAAAAGGAATAGCCTCAACCAAATTGCTCAAAATAAAAAGTTTGGAATGTCCTATCTGATTGGTTTTATGGCTTAAGAGTACTTTGGGTTAACCATGCTATTGAAATGCAAGATGACATCCAAAGACTTGTCCAGATAATTAACGGATTTAAAAATCATGGGTTACAACACTTCTAAAATAATAAATGATATGTGAAATCATTATCGCGTAGGTTTGAAATAAAAGCAAACAAAAGTAAAATTCAAACTCTACAGAATCAAACCTCATCCATAAACAATTTAGTCTATCATTGCAGTAGCAGGTAAACATGCATAGACAATTAATGTATGCTTTTTCTGAGATGAAGGAGATGATGTTTGGAAGGAGTTATCTTCAGATTATGAATAACCATTTTGGAAATTGCAGATGCCAAAGACATGACAAAAGGTCAATCGGTATTCAAGTTCTTAAGAGATGCATAGTAGCAATACTACAGAAATATAGGGTTATGAGATAAGGTTACCTCATAAAGAAAGGTAGCAGAATTATTAAATTATACGCTTAACTAAAATCAATTTAAATTACAGACAACTCCTTTTGTCTGGCCGTCTTTGTGCAATCTTTTTCAAAATGGAGTTAGTGAACATGATATCATTGTAATGCTATAACAATGGACCTCCACCCCTTGATCAAATATTTCTGCAACATGAAACCCCCATCTTCAACAATGCTGCATAAACCTAAATTCAGGCCATTTTTTATTTTGAATGCTCAACTATGGATGGAGGTGTCCATCTTTGAGCACCAAACTGACACAGGCCATAAAAAAAACAAAATCAAAAACTGAACATACTGAGGCATTATCAAAAGCAATTGCTTTCTGGCAATAAGAATCTATATTGCAGATCCATCTTAGTAAAACAATCACCAAGTTTTGTTAACAGACACAACCATTAATAGAGCATATAAAATTAGAACCAAAACAACTCTATCTAATTTGTCATTTTTGATGATTTTTGTCATATTCGAATAAAGATATATTTATAACGCTATTTATATACCCAAGGAAGAGTATGCCCCAAACAAAGCCAATGGTAAGTATAGAAAACGTCGTGGCATCAGCAACGGTTAACCAAACTATAAACTTAAATCTTATTACACAAATATTTCCAGATGTAGAATATCACCCAGATCAATTTCCAGGATTAGTATTCAGACTTAAAGCACCGAAAACAGCCACACTGATATTCAGTTCAGGGAAAATGGTATGCACAGGAGCCAAATCAGAAGAGCAAGCTATAAAGGCAGTAAAAAGCGTTGTCCAAAAATTAAGAAAAGGAGGTATACCAGTTGAAAATGATCCAATAATTGAAATCCAAAATATTGTGGCATCCGCAAGCTTGGGAGGTAAGATACATTTGGAGTTAGCAGCCAGAATATTACCCAGAAGTATGTACGAACCAGAACAGTTCCCAGGCCTCATACATAGAATGCTTGATCCCAAAACAGTGATATTGTTGTTTGCAAGTGGAAAATTAGTTTGCACAGGAGCCAAAAAAGAAACCGAAGTCTATAGAGCCGTGACGAACTTACATATACTGCTAGAAGAAAAGAATCTAATGATCTATGAAAGTTAAGTTTTTTCTAGTTCATTTTTCAAATCCAAGTAGTCTTTATCACTAATTAAATTATTAGAATACAATGTTTCAAAGATATGGCTCATGGATATAATTTTATGTGAGTTTATTCCATTTGCTTTCATTAGTTCTTCTGCTCCTTGTTCTCTATCTACAAACACTAATACGTCCTTTATAACAGATTTGCTTTTCAAAAGATTGATTGAGGATTTTAAAGAATTACCCGTAGTGATAACATCGTCAATAAACAAAATTCTGGAATTTTGGACAAAGTCACCTTCGAAAATTTTTTGCGTTCCGTAATTCTTCATGGTTTTTCTAATATAAATATGAGGTTTAAAAAGATCATAGGAAATTGCAGAGCCAAAAACAGTCCCTGAAGTAGGAATAGAGCAGATGTAATCGAAAGCATCCAAACCAATGTTGCTGATAATATACTGCTTTAGCAAAAAAATTCCCATTCTAAAATAAATAGGATAGCTTTGCAAGATTCTCAAATCAAGGTAAAATTTGCTTTTTTTACCGCTTGATAAAACGAAATCACCTATTTTGATAGATTCTTTTTTATGTAAAAACAAAATTAGATCATTTAAAATAGGCCTATTGCTGTTTTTTTCTTTAGGCATATTTTATTTAATTGATATTGTTTTATTTTATATGTTGCCTGATACTCATAAATCCAAAGAATGCCGGAAATATGGTTAGGATATGGAGATTCGGATGTTATTCTGGATATAAAATATGAAAACATTCTGGATATCAATAAAGCAGAATTTCCCTTGTTGGATAATGAATCTCTAAATCTAGAATTAGAAAAGGAAATCGAACTACATGATTCCACATTAATTCTTAATTTCAATCCGTTTATACAAATGATCCCTATTTTAAAGATAATTAATGAAAAAAGCAAAATAAATAGAATAAGTGATTTGGAGATTAACACACTGTCAACAAACATACCACTAAAAATCAAAAGGGAATTAAACGATAATGGGATAACTATTCGCAGAGTAGAAGGCAGCGAGATTTTAAGTAAGATAAAGTATTTTAAAAAAACAATAATATTAGAAAAAACTGAGTATGATCCTTTTTTTGGCTACAAGGGAGCCAGCACAGAACTCATGAGATCTAGTTTTCCTAATGAAATGAATCAGGCATACGCAACCATTATCGATAGGCCTCCTCAACCAGGAGTAATGCAAGAACCATTGAATATCTCACTAGAATCATCTAAAATATTCCATATAGAGACCATTCATGTCATTGCAAACAATGACGGAATAAATTCCATCTATTGTGGGGATATAGAGAATTCCTTTAAAAAATCAATCGAAGAATTCAATAAAATATCCAAGAGAAAAGTAGAAAAATCAAAGTCTGCTTTTATTTCAGGTAATAGCAATTTTAATATTCAATCCACTTTAGGTAATAGTTTAAACTTATTGTGGAATAACTATCACGCAGTTAAAGAAAACGGCACGATAATATTGCTGTCTGAAAATAAAATGGGTTTAGGTAATGGTGCTTTATTACAATACGTCGAGAACAGGTTAGACCAAAGTGGGATGAAAAAAAACCAATATGTCAAGGATCTAGAACATTTTAATTTCCTAAATTTAATCAAAGATAAATTTGACATTTATGCAATCTCGGCTTTGCCTAGAGCGTATCTAAAAAAATTAGGGATAAAGGCAGTTTCAAGGATTCAGGAGGGTTTGGAAACAATTTTAATGCGACATGGTAAAAATTCTAAAATCTCAATAATTTTAAATTCAGAACTAACGCACACTTTAGAGCACAATATCCATCAATAAAAGTAAATGAATTAAGAAAGAATCACAAAGGTTATTATCCTTTGCGAATCAATTTGAATTGAAATACAGCTAAATGAAAGATGATAACCTTCAATATATAATTTCTTTAGAATTAGGAATTGCAATATTAAACTCAGATAAAAATATTATCAACTTTAACAGGTTTAATGACCCAATTGAATCAAATGAAAGATTCAAAGGTAAGGAATATAAAGAAATCATCGAAAGTATTGAGTTTTTAGAAACACACAGAAACGGAAAAATCATGACAAATATACCTGAAATAATTGATTTGTTAAAAGACAGAGAATTTGACTCTATTGAAAGAATTTCACCATCAGTTGAAAAATTTATTCAAATAAACAAGTTAAACATTTACTTACAATCAAATAGGTTTGCAAACGAAAGGGAAATAATAGATAAATTGAGAGATTTTTCTCTAAAACTTTCCTCATTAAGGATTCAGGAAGCCTCAGAACAGATGGATTTACACATAAGTCAATCAATCAATGCATTAGATGAGATAGACAAAATATCAAACACTTTGGGGACAAGGATGAGAGAATGGTACGGCCTGCATTTTCCAGAGCTTGACAATCTGTTACAAAACGCCAATACGTATTCTCTTTTAGTATCTAATTGTGGTAAAAGAGATAACATAACCAAAGAGTTTTTGGAAACAATCGATATTCCGGAGAACAAAATCGAGATAATAACAGAAGTGTCAAAGAGAAGTAGAGGAGGCAAAATTACGGAACAAAATTTACTGATTGTTCAAAATATAGCCCAACAGGTAATATCATTGAATAAGATAAGGAAAAACTTGGAAGATCATATTGACGCATCAATGGAGGATGTTGCTCCCAATGTTAAAGGATTGCTTACTGCAACGGTGGGTGCTAGGTTAATCTCAAAGGCTGGTAGCCTACGAAGACTAGCTTCACTATCAGCAAGCACAATTCAAATATTAGGAGCAGAAAAAGCGTTATTTAGAACCCTGAAAACAGGTTCGGATCCACCAAAGCACGGTATCCTCTTTCAGCATCCGGTTATTCATTCGGCCCCTAAATGGCAAAGGGGCAAAATGGCAAGAGCAATAGCAGCTAAAACAGCTATTGCAGCCAGATTGGATGTATACGGTCAGAATCCAGAGGTTAACCAAGCCCTTTCAGATAAACTAAGCGACAGGTTAACAGAAATCAAGGAAAAATATAAGGAACCTCCAGCAATGGAACAGAGAAAACCATCATCTAGAAATGAAAGGAGATTCGGATCCAATCCAAACTTTAGAGGGAAAAGTAATGACAATTGGAAAGGAAAAGGAAAAAATAATGACAAATACAAGAAAAACAAATTTAAAAAAAGGCACCACAAATCCAATAAAAAATAAGTGAAATGTTATATATGCATGGTCAAATTAAAACAATCAAAGGTAAAGATGGAAAATAATGAACAAAATGAATGTTCATAAAAGGTTTGATAATGGTTCCTATGTTATATTGACAGACAATACAAACGAAAAGTATCTCGCAACGCAAAATCTTATTAATGGTAACAGTGTTTACGGCGAAAAAATAGTAAAATACGAAGATATAGAGTACAGGTTATGGGACCCTTTTAGAAGTAAACTAGCGGGAGCGATATTAAAAGGCCTCAGAGAAAACCCAATTAAAGAATCTTCAAAGGTATTGTATTTAGGAGCATCGACTGGTACAACGGTAAGTCATGTATCGGATATTGTTGGAAACAACGGAATTGTTTTTCCAGTGGAACCATCCGTCAGAGTCGCAAGAGAATTATTGGAGAATGTATCCTCAAAAAGAAATAACATAATCCCAATATTATCGGATGCTAGAAACTATCTTAAGTATTACGGATATTTTGGTATTGTTGACGTTGTCTATTCAGATATTGCCCAGCCGGATCAGACAATGATAGCAATAGACAACAGTAAAAGTTACTTAAAAGATAATGGCGACCTATTAATAATAATCAAGACAAGAAGTATAGACGTATTAACCGATCCTAAAATAGTTACTCAAAACGAAGCAAAAAAACTAGAAGATAACAATTTTACAATAAACCAAATTATTAATTTAGAGCCATTTGAAAAAGATCATTCCCTAATACACGCAAAGTTAAAGAGATAGGATTAATAGAAGATTAAAACAGTACAAAAGAATCCCACCATCTATTTATTAAATTAAAAAAGCTACTAGAGCCCGCTAGACATAAAATGGAACTTTTGGTTATAGAATAATCAAACTATAATAAATCAATTCAATAGTTTTTTTATTTCGGTTATTGATGCGTTAGTTTTAAAACCATTTGGAGCAAAAATAGTTTTGCTCGATTTATATCCGTTTATTTTCAATGTTTCAATTATTTTTGTGACACTCATAACGTTTTTTTTCATCACTTTCCCAATCTCATCATTTACATAATAAAATGGAATATCGTCCAATTCAGACAAAGCAATAGCAAAAAAATCTAAGATAGGGTTATGATTTATTTTATTAGATTCTATAGGACGATAGCCACATTTAGCAATTGAATCCGTTATTTTACAGGTTAACTCTTTATCAAAAATTTGAGAAGTCCACAACGGCCCGCCTATTGTCACCCTTTTATGACAGTTATTGCAACTGGATATACCATAGAGGCTTTTGACAAAATATCGGTATCTGCAATTAAAGCAATGGACAATATAACCTAATTTTTCATGAACATTATTTGCAAAATAATTACTTTTTAAAATCTTGCAATAAACTCGGATATAATTTCTATAGCCATGGGAGAAAACAGGAATGATTGACAGATCTAACCTAGATGCGACCAAAGCGATAGAAGAAATTAACAGTCTGACCCCTATTTCTCCAGAATAATTTGTCCTCAGAGGGTATCCATAGTATTTTCTATAGCAAACTTTTGGATAAACACCGCATAACACAGCAGTATCTGTTGCGGTAACAGAAATTAGACCGCCATTTTCTACTGATCTTAAAACACAGTCCAAATAGGGTGCCGGAGTTCCAAATGGGTCAATATCCACAATTGTGGCCCTATTCTCAAAGTTGATTTTGGTATATAAGAAATTGCATATTTCTTTATTATAGAACTCGCATCTGGTGTAAACATTATTTAGAATTGCGTTTATTTTGGAAATTTGAACAGAGAAATAATTAAAGTCATTGAAAATAATTTTAGTTATCTTTGGTATTTCGTTTGCAACACGTACTCCTCTTATTCCAGACCCTGTCATAGTGTCGACAAAAGAAATTTCGTTATCTTTTTTAGGATCTATAAAGGCTTTATATATTTGGATGGAAACATCCCTATTAAATTTAGCAGCAGGATTAAAAAAAACAGGGAATTTTGGTGGCTCTTTTTCCTTTATAGCCCCTAATGGTACCATGATTTTGGTATCATTTTCGAGTATAACTGACCAAGTCTTATCAAAATGACCAGGAAAAGGCGCAATTTCAGAATTATTTGAAAAATTCACTTTAAATAATTTGAAGATAAAGATATCATTATATAATTTTATAATCATATGGAATATTAATTGTTATTAGGTGGGATAGATGAAGCGGGGAGAGGTTCCGTATTAGGGCCACTGGTAATAGCTGGAATATCCTTTGATTCAAAAAAAATAGACACATTGAAGGAGATGAATATAACAGACTCAAAAAAAACACCTCCAAATAAACGTAAAGAACTGTTCAATAAAATCTTCAGCATATGTGACTCCACCTTTATTTGTAAAATAAATTGCTCCACTATTGATAAATTTGTAAAATTAAACAAATTGAACAATCTTGAATCAATATTTATGACTATTGTAGCAGACAATATTCATGCTGATAAAATAATCGTAGATTCTTGTGATGTAAACCCCCGTAGGTTCCAACAGGAAATAAAAAAAAGACTAGTAAATAAAAAGATATCAGTTTATTCCTTCCATAAAGCAGATTTGGACAATATTGTTGTATCTTGTGCTTCCATTATAGCCAAGGTAACTAGAGACAATGAAATCGCTAAACTAAAAGAGATACTTGGAAAAGACCCTGGTTCAGGATATCCTTCCGATCCTAAAACAAAAATTTTTATCTACAATGAAGTTTTTGTAAAAGAATCAAAAAACTGTATCAGGTTCTCATGGAAACCGGTAAAAAAAATTCTAGACGAAAACATACAAACAAAGCTATTTTGCCAGCATTTACAAAAATAAACAAAGGTAACAAATCACAAAACAAGTTGGAAAAACTGAAAATCATGGAAGGTTCGGTAAACTAAATTTAAAATTTTAGGTTTATTTCCCATATCAACTCTAGAACAGACTACACATGACACCGGGTCCACTTAACGGTAGCATAAATATTTAGATTCGATTTGGAGACAGGAATGGGAAGTATTTCTTATCCAAACACGGAATAATTAAACGGAAGTGGAAGAACGATGCCCTGGTCAATTAGTTGGTTTTGTACATCATTGATTATTTCTTTGGCAAATTCTTTATTATTTTTGCTTGTATCGGAAATGATATCATTATCTTTATTTTCTGTATCAGATGATGTGCCGGTAGTAACGGCAGAGATTGAGGATGCCAGGTTAAATGATGTAGTGGCTTTCTTTGACTTGTACCCATCAACATTAGCTGTTACCATAACTTCCATTGTAGAATATGAAGATAAATCGCTTGGTGATAGTCTCTTGCTGAATTCACCATCCAAATTAGTGTCACCAGTGAAAGAGTCATTGTTTATTTTACCATTTAAGGAGGCGCCAACAAGTGGCCTATCAGTTTCTGAATCGCGAACATTTATAACTATTTCTTGATGTGAATCGCTAACGGTTCTGCCAATGCTGATATCCATCGACTTTGGCTCTGATAGTTTTGGAGATTCTGCAACAATATTGACTTTCGATGTATTCATGAATGGATTTGGTGAATAACATTGCAGTTTTGCTTTTATAGATTGAGGTCCAATTTTGCTATGATGCTGGCTTGTATCCAGGGATATTTTCCATGAGGTAAAATCATTAGGCCCATTTTTGCCATTAGCTATTGCCTTTCTAAAATCGGACTGGTTTTCACTATTTGGTACAATGATATCAGAGTCAGCACCCACGGCTACAAACACCTCACAGTTCCAATTATCCGGATAGGTGGAAGTCCCGTTAATTAACAAAGGTTCATCAATATTAACTCGTTCACTATTTTTGGGGGAAATGATTACAACACTGGTTGGTTTTCCTACTTGATCTGGTGTCACAATGCTGTTGTTGTGTAGGTTGGTACTTTTTGTGTCATTAAGATATTTGGTTTCAACAGCTGTGGGCTTTTTAGTATTGGCTAAAAAGGTATCATTTAGTTTCAATCCAGTAACATTTACACTATAATAGGCATTATTGTTTCCTGGCTGACAAGTCAATTTCGACGTGATTTTATTAGAGCCCTCTTTTAAAGGCAAATACGCGGATGTGAAATCATAAATCCAAGATGAATAATCCCCATCTCCTGCTTTACCAGTGGCGTTAGTCAACTGGTATGGTTTAACATTATTGATTATTACAGAGACAACACAACTTGAAGAATTATTTTTTTCGTAAACAGAAAATCCCCTGATTAAAAGATTTTCTCCGTTTTTGGTAAAATAGTCGGTTCCGTTAACAAATATCTGTTCCCCATTTATAGGCGACGTTATTCTTACACCATTTGACTTCTGGGGAACAGATATACTCGATGTGCTTTGACCGGTAATGATAGTATCGTTTTTCGGTAATTGTGCGCTAACAGGAGAAAATACAGATGCAACAAATAAGAATGAAGAAAAAAATACTATAAGAAATATACTATATTTCAAAGTGCAAACATTCCCTTTTTAGAATACTAAAGGATTGTTCCTTTATCATGAATGTAAGTCATATCTACCTGGAATATATTATTTTCTATTATAAGACTCTTTCCACAAGATATTTATTTTTTATAAATAAAAAATCATTATGGGTTTTGGTTTGAATTTTTTTAAAAAGGATAAAGACGGGGATAATGGTAAAAATCATCAGAATAAAAAATTAATTACAATAACAAACAATGTTATTAATGGAATAATCTCTTATTCAAAAATGCATCATCCTTATGAGGCGATATTAATTCTCGAGGGGAAAAGGAAAAAGGGTGAGATATACATAAATAATTTGGTAATTCCACCTTTTTCCGTTCATGGCCCCTTTTATTCGGGTTTTCCAATAAACGAATTACCATTTGATCTAAAATATGTCGGAACAGCGCACTCTCATCCCAGTGGATCAAGTTTACCTTCAATAGAAGACCTAAACCATTTCTATGGGCTAATTTCAATAATAATATGCCATCCATATGACGAAGTAGACATTCACGCATATAACAGCCAAGGTAAAGAGATAGAATACTGCAAAAAACAATCATAGAAATAAAATCGTTAACTCATAACGACATGCATGATTTTATTCTCAGTATTTAATCTACAGTTTTATCTCCTTTTACCAATTTTTACAAGGTTTTCCAATGATCGGCCTATCAAAATAAAAGCAATGCTAGTTACAGATATCATTAAGCCAGGAGAGACAATCCACCACCAATACCCCAGGGTTTCAGCTGAAGAGGCATGTGCCTCTTGCAGCATTTGTCCCCATGTGGGGAAAGATGGGTCCCCAAACCCAAGAAAACTTAATGCAGATTCACCCAATATTGCAATTGGAACGGACAATGCAAAATTAGCCAATGTAAAAGGCAGTAATTGTGGTACTATATGGCGTAAGACGATTTTGAAATCAGATTCACCCATCAATTTTGATGCTTCTATGTACGGATAGTTTTTAATCTGAATGCTAAATGTTCGATTTAATAAAGCTACACCAGGCCAGCCAAATAAAATAAAGAGCCCAATTAAAAACAACAAGTTTCTTCCAAAGTGAATAGAGATTATTATAAAAATAATAAAGGTGGGAAGGGAGATAAAGATATCAATAACTGTTAACATGAATGTTCCAGCCTTTTTTCCAGTGTACCCAGAATACAATCCATAAAAAAGACCAATAAACGAGGAAGACAATGCAACAGTAATTCCTATAAATAGAGCAACAGGAGTACCAATCAATATTCCAAAAAAAACATCTCGCCGTAATTCATCGGTGCCTAACAACCCATAGACTTTCCCCTGTATGACTAATTGTAGATTTTTGAGAACCGTATCGCTATCAAAAGAATAGACTGAAAAAATAAACTCATATTTGCCTTTAAGGGGTGTGTTAGAATCCGTTTTTGAAAAAATTATTTTTTCGGCTGAAAGGCCCGAAATGGGAAATTTAAAAATACCGCCATATTCAGCCAAGGAATTTCTCACATCAGAGGAAGAAGAAAAAACTCTCCCTAAAACAGTATTGCTATCAATCAATGTAGGGGTAGTTGAATTATTGTTGTTGTTGTCTACAGCATTATCCCCATTGTTTTGAGAACTACTTACAGATTCCAACGAGTTTGAATAAATTTTAAATTCCAAATTATCAGGTCTTTTTACATATACCTCCAATATGGGCGGGATTTCGCCCAAAGTTATTTCATATGGAATGTCAAAAGCAGGCGGAAATTCATTGAAATCAAACTGATACGAAAAGGTATTGTTTTCCAGTTTGAAATCGGTCTCATTTATGGAGTTTACAGTTGCATCCTTTTGGTAAAAGATTTTGTGCTCAGGTAGTTGATGGCCAAATGGCTTTAGGATAACATTAAACCATTCTGGAGCCGCTGTTTTTGGATTATCAGACCAATGAATAGGATCGTTCCACTGCAACCTGGATTGCGTGGAAACAAAAAAAAGAGCGTAAAAAGTCATTACCATCAGGAAAAAGAGCAGCAGTGTGCCGATAAAGCCGCCCTTGTTTTCTTTTATTAATCTTGTCAATTTCAGCGTCATATCTTATAGCATTTAACCTTTTAATTTAGGTCTCTCCCGATTTAATTCTGGGATCGAAAAACGTAAAGCAAATGTCCAAAATTAATCTAGTCAATAAATAAATCAATACAGAGATATAACTCAGGCCGATAATCAATGGCGAATCATTTTGAGTTATTGCATTATAAAATAAGTTGCCCATTCCAGGCCAATCAAAAATTTGCTCAACCAACAGAGATCCCGACAGTGAAGCAGTAATGCCCAAACCAAGTATTGTTGAAAGCTGCGGTCCTGCATTTTTTAGTGCATGAATGTATAAAATGTTTTTTTGAGGGATACCCATAATTTTTAACGTTTTTATGAAATCCTCGTCAAGTATTCTTAAGACAATATATTTAACATAATAAACAAAGGGAGAAAATCCTATAATTACAAGAGTTATGAATGGGAGGGTCATATGATATAAGAGGTCTATAATATAGCCAGGTTCGTTAGGTGAACTTAAAGGAGTTGCCCTGGAAGGAAAAACATGCAGAAAGAATGAAAAAATTACAATCATTATCATTGAGAACCACCAGTCAGGGACACCACGGCTAGTAGCTGCCAAACCAGAAATAAATTTTTCAGGTATACTGCCTTCCTTTGAAGCTAAATAAGTACCAAAAAACAAACCTATCAGTATGATTGTAATTGATGAAGAGGTGAACAATAAAATAGTATTAGGCAATTTTTCCAAAATAAGATCATTTACGCTATTTGAGCCATAATATGTAGTAAAAAAACGAGAGTTTCCTAGGTTTAAAGTTATTATTTTGTAAATACTATTAAAAAGTTTTTTTGGCGAATACCATGGTTCATCTAAACCCAAGCTTTGGCTTTGAATTTTTATTTGTTGGTCAATTAATTTCTGCCTCTCTTCATTTGTTTTAAGTTGCTGTAACTTGGGGTTTTCCAAAGCTGCACCCGAAAAAGAGTTGATGGCTTGCAATCTGACTTGATCCATCATTATCTTATCCATGGTTGAACCCAAAAGAAAGATGGTCATGAATAAAGTGATAAACAATACGATAAACAAAATTATGATTTTTTTCAGCAAAAAAAATAAAAAGACCTTCAAATCTTATTCATCACAGTTAAGTAAATAACAGATTATTTATTACTTTTATCTCCTTGCGATCAGGACATTTTCAGAAATTATAGGCCTCAGGGAATTCTCAGAAGTTATATATAATTTAAGTTTTGCCGGACCCGGGGGAAGTTGTTTAGTTTTGTCAGGCTCTATACTCAACGTTATCTGTTCCGTACTTTTATTCGCAGTATTCTGTAAATCAGTATTGTCCTCCTTAACAATAGGGTCATTTGTTCTGTTTGTACTATCAAATGAATTCTTTATGATAACATTATCGTTTCTATCTGAAATGAAATAATTTATCATCCCATTGAATTGTTTAGTATCGTTTTCAAGGTTGACAGTTATATCGAATTTAAACGGACTGCCGATTTTAATGAATTTTGGAATGGATATCTTATTTATTTTAATGGTTTGAGGATCCTCAAAAGACGAAAAATAACCTGCCTCATAAGGATAAGTGGCATCATTGAATTTCTTTAGTATTACTATACCTCCTGAAGGATTGAAAGTGTCAAGGTAATAAGGTCCATTCCCAATTGCTGCGTTTTGATGAAGGTTAATCCATTGTATTGAGGAATCATATCTTTTTAGGACATAGTCTATGGTGACTAATCCCTTTAGAGAGTTTGGAATGAATTTCTCTAGCTTCATTTTTTCCAATTCCTGCCTTATCAACTCAGCATGAGATGGGAGAATCACGGATAATTGTTCATTTTGTCTGATATTAGCGTCAGATCTTGAGTAAGATAACTTACCATTTGATACAAGGCGCTCGGTTGCAGCTGTTATTTCCCATGGCTCAGTTGCCCACATGTTACCATATTGGGGAAGCTGATTTTTATCATAATGCCACATGTCGATATATGAATCAAAAGTGTCATTGTTTTCATTGAACTTTACTCCTTTGATTAATGGCAAAGTCGGAAGCGTTAAAGAAGAAAACTCGGCGTCAAAAGTGCGATCATTGTTTTTTGTGTCCACTGACCATTCAAATGGAAAATAATAGGAATATAATAAATCATATCTATCCATTGGAACTCCATTATGCCATTTTGAATACAACGGCTCCATTGTTATTTTCATTAACGAGGTTTTGTTATTGTCATCATTTGAATCCCAGGTTTGATTAAAAGGGTTCCAAACTATTGCATCATTAGGCACTTTAGTCTCATTCATTGGTCCGCTGGAGACAATGTTTGACCAATTGTTTCTAAATGGCATCGGATCGCCAGTGTATGGATTTGAAAGTATAGGGGTATCAGAAACCATGGAATAAATTTGTCTGCAGAAAAAATCCGTACAGCCGTCCACAATATTCCACGCCCCTTGGTAAATTTGGTTCATACCAATGTTAAGCGTGTTATTGTTAGAGCCTTCCTTTTGGGCATTCATAAACGACATTTTGTTAGCTATTCCACTTGAATAATCATTTATGAGACCACTAATCTTATTTGACGCTATGTATGGGTCATTTGACCTTGCAAAAAACAGTCTAACTGATTCTTGGATTCCAATTGATTCGGCTTTTTTTAATAAATCATTTCGCTCTTCCTCTGATGTGTAGTTATTGAACACCAATTTTTGTGTTAGACTATCGATTGTAGAGTTAGAATACTGCCAAAATGCAGGATTTTGAGAACCGGGCATGGATCCCACCCATGGTGCATACATTTGGCCAACCGTGTTAGGGTTATACCGTAAAAATGCATTATTGATAAAAGATTCTGTGTACATATTCCAGTTAAGATCGACTGGATTGGATCCATAAATGATTTGGTTTGCCTTCAACAAGTCCCCATATTCCTTTATGACAGTAAAGCCGATTTTTTCAAGTTCTGACGAGACAACATCACCAAATGTTTTTCTTATAGTATCATCATTTCTAATTAGGATTTTTACAGTAACTGGTTTATCCTGATAGACCCATTTTCCATTGGTATTTAGCGTTGCTCCTGCTTTTTTCATGGAATCAGAAATCATTGTCGAGGCATGTTCTGGATTATATTTTATTTTTAAAGGTTCAACAACATCAACAATGTTTTGATATTCGGGTGAAAATTGTCCATATGGCTCCACAATAGAATATCCGAAGCCTTTTAAGACATCATTTACCATAAAGTTCCTATCTATTAGAAAATTTAAGGCAAACCTAATCTCTTTGATTGAGAATGGATTAAAGGTTTGGTTGTTATTAGAAGGATTTAGCAAAAGACCATACGATAAGCCCTCCTTTTCATAAATTTTTAAACTGGGATTCTTTTTGGCTTCTTCTACCAATTGCAATGGAATCTGAAACAGATAGGTATCAAGGTTACCATTGCTTGTTTCTTGATAGGCAATGTTTGGATTAGAATAACGGATGAATCGTAATTCATCAATATAACCACCAGTAGTAGTATTAGCAGATGGTTTTAATGAGGATGTTGGCGATGCCAATGAATAATTACCAGTGTTAATGCCAAATGAAGAAAACAAAATAAATAATATCAGACCACTAAATAATAATTTCACAAATAAATAAATTGACATTGCTGTCCTATAAACTTTGTATTACTTTTCTTTGAGGCATTTTTAAAACAATATCAAATAGCAGACAACCATTAGTATATAAATAATAGGTTCTTATTTTTTTTTATGAATAACAAGGCTAAAAGGACTCACGCCTATAGTGCCAAAAGGACTCAAAGTAAAAAGTATGCCAAGGTCGAGAGGAGAAAAAGAAATAAAGCAAGGTACTGATTGAACACATTTAACTTTCAGCAAATTAACTATGTTAAAATTTTAAATAATGGTTCATTACCTATAATTGACAACTCATATTTCTGGATATCTACTTTTGATTTTTATGACTGAAACAAAATTTTCTAATGCAGTAAATCAATTTTATTCACTTAATATTTATTTGTCGATTTTAATCATCAGAAATAGGAACCTTTGTGTTAAATATCAATTCCCATTTGGTCAATTAAATCAAAATTAAACGGTGAAACATTTTGTAAACAATACTCCAATTCAAGCACAAAATCATTATCCTCATTAACTCCATCTGGGGCTTATGAGCATATACTATGAATTTTAGTTTTTCTCAGGTCTATGACGCCAAAATGATAAACTTGGAAAGGCGTATTCACTAGGAACTGCGTGGACACAAACAAACCATTGGAGGACGCAATTGACTTTCAAAAATAATTATGTTCACTCATAAGTACCTATCACTTTATCAACAAGGTTTTTACCGCATTATCTTTGTTGATTACGCTTTTCTGTATTGCCGAAGTGTCGTTTAGTTAAAAAATCGTTTTTTTTTATTAATGAAAATCTGCAAACAAAAGATGTAATATTGAGACAAACGCTTCCATGATGCATATACCTCTTGGATAATCCATTCCATATACTGGAAAGGACAAATTCGGATTTTTGAACAAACGTCTATTTAATGCAATATTAGTAAATAATTTGAGCAGAATAAGAGGATAGGATATGCGCACTAATTCCTATTGGGAAGATTAAATTGCAATTTTCAAAGCCATAATTGCTAGAATGTAAGGTAATTAACTAAAACTAAAACAATGCCTAGCAGATTGAATCCGTTCAAAAGTATTATTGTTTTAGCTACGTAACATTGTCCAATATAGCATCCTTTTGGTTATGTGGCTTTAGTTTTTTTATAGACGAGACAAAATATGGCGGTGATCGTGGTTTTTGTTGCTGCTGCTGTTTATGCAGCTGCTGCATTTGATGCAACCCAAATCCACTAATTGCTTTTTCTGCCCACATATCACGCTTATGCGTAACCAAAATTGAATTTCTTAAAAACACACTTGCCATAGAAGAGGAATGTTACAAAATGACGAAATGCAGTTCCTTATCTCATATGACATTTTATTGTTTTTGATGAAAGAAAGATTCTCCTTTAAATTGCTGATTGGATCAACTGAAGACACACACAACATAATCACCATATTGCGAATAAAGTCTCTTTCTTTTTGAGTATACGTGGACAAAACGTTATCCAATTCATTCATAATTGGCACTAGTTTTTCCATATCCTCATTGTAAATGTCGTCTTCGCTTTTGACCTCCCTCTTTATGGCGTTTTTAATTGAGGGAAGGCCAAGCTTGTGGTCATGGTTGTGGTTTTTACTTGATTCTTTAACACCTGCCTGAAAAAGTCCATCAATGCCGTTGTCTCCTATAGCCGAAATTTTTGCTTGGGGTAGGGGCAAATTCATCACCAAATTATCAAACCTATCGTATATCTCGCCTTGGTTAAAATGGGTAAAGTTATGGCGTTGAGCATTCCATCTTCTTCCAAACCTTCTTTTGCAGAGTGAACAGACATATGGGCTATTGTTCATTAACACCTTTTAATAATCCAATTTTATTTATATAATCCACTAT
Organism: Nitrososphaeraceae archaeon; assembly: GCA_016782225.1. GTDB lineage: Archaea > Thermoproteota > Nitrososphaeria > Nitrososphaerales > Nitrososphaeraceae > Nitrosocosmicus. The sequence goes on along the minus strand of JADDOW010000065.1, from coordinate 46,676 downwards.
ATAGTTTAAATGAACATTATATGATCTATATAAAGATCTAGAAAAAAATATAGCAATTATATAGGTTACCCACTAACATTCATGCAAGTGTTATTGATTCCCCAATGTACTTTTGTGGTATTAAGTTACTCAGAGTTACTCATTTAAAATCGATTGTTTAGATGCTTGTTTTACAACTAAACCAATAGAGGTTAACTTACTTTCATGTTGCACCAATGACATAACAGAACAAGTGGTAGTTGGGTTGGTAGTGGTATGCGAGTTTTCTCAAATCAAGTAGTTTCAATATTAATTGATAGCCACAACAACAAAATAACTTTTGTATGCAAAACTATTGCGGAAGATAATTGTTTGGGTTACAAATTAATATCGCAGTCTGAAGATATAATATCCATCAGCACAAGATTTTATGCTCCATTGCGTTGGATTTTGCGTTGTATAATTATATGACACATATATAAGAATCAGCGACAGATATACTTAAGGAAAATTATTATAAATCCAGTAAACCTTGTGCCATATAATATATTTTATTTTTAAGACAAAGATTGACCAGCATGTAAAAAATGCTTCCCTGTATATATACAAAATCAGATATAAGCAAAAGCATTGTTTTGCGGATTGGCCACATTATTATAGCCAGCTACCATAAAAAAATCCATATCATGCACCTATACCAAAAGCAATGGGCATCCAGTTATTCAATGATTCATCTGGAGTAATATGCAAACAGTTTACTATAATGGTTATTCATCAATCTGATATACTAAATAGAATAATTTAACAAACCTTCATCTTAAAGATATAATTTACGTGTAACCAGTTGATGTCTCCTTTTCGCAACCCAGTAACTCTCTACCACCCAAATATAACAGACATTAAACTTAACATAAAGCCAGTTGAGAGCCTTTTATCAACTATATGTTTGCATAGACTGTAAATTATCTATAGAGATCTTTTGGCATATGTAAGATAGTATTGGAAGACTAAAAAATTACAGGTTGTAATGCAAGTATAGGGTCTTACAATAAGGGACGGCAAGAACTTTATTGTTTTCTTCCACAATCAGAACTTTATAATAAACCAATTTTTTTTGACTATACAATAAATTAATATTTATTTGATGTACTATAACATTATATTAGTCAAAATATGAGTAGATTAATAACTCCACTAAAGTGATTTAAATCATGTCTACTGTGATCCGTTGTTATAATTGTTCAAACTCAATAACTATCTATCATCCTATTGCAACACTTACCAAAGTCAGCATGAAACCAGTAGACAATTCAATATCTCAAAGAATTACATGTATGAGTCGTAATGCCTCTGTACAAGTTTTTTGGAATATGTAGAAATGTAATGGGGTTGCAATAATAGCGACTACAACTTTACTACAAGACCACTACCTACGATGACTGTAGGAAAGATACACGAATCCAATAAACTTAAAAGTTTATTGTTTTAGCAATCTCAATCAAGTAAACAGAACCAAAAAACGATATATTTATTAGTAAGAAAAGATTAATATACTTGTGAGAATGCTTTATAAGGTTTTTGGTGATTTAAATTGGTAAAAGATATTTCTATGTTCGGGGACAAGTGTCCTAGGTGTGGCAAAGGACCAATGGTTACAGACAACTCCACAGGAGAAATGTTTTGTGGTAACTGTGGTTATGTTGTAACAGAAAGAATAGAAGAAACAGGTCCTGAATGGAGAGCATTTTCAAAAGAAGAACACGAAGACAGAAGCAGAGCTGGAGTTCCTACATCATTGGCTATGCATGATATGGGATTGGCCACAATTATAGGCCCTGTAGACAAAGACGCTTCAGGGAAACCACTTTCAGCGTCCATGAAAAGCACAATTGAGAGGCTAAGAACATGGGATAGTAGGAGTCAGGTTCATGAACCAGTGGACAGGAATTTCAGGCAGGCCTTCAGTGAGCTAGACAGATTAAAAGACAAGCTAGCAGTGGGTGACGCAGTAATAGAGAAAGCAGCCTACGTCTACAGAAAAGCTTTAGAAAAAGGGCTTGTAAGGGGAAGGTCAATATCCGCATTGGTTGCTGCAGCTCTCTATGCCGCATGCAGGGACACAGAGACCCCAAGGACTCTAAAGGACGTGGCAAATGCTAGCAACATAAAGAAAAAAGACGTTGCGAGATGTTATAGGCTTTTAATAAGGGAGCTTGATTTGAAGATGCCAGTGGTTGATCCTGTGAAATGTGTTGCAAGGATTGCAAGTAAAGCAGGACTAACAGAGAAAACTAAAAGAAAAGCACTTGATATACTAAAAAAAGCTGAAGAAGGAAAAATATCGGCTGGAAAAGATCCCATGGGATTAGCTGCAGCTGCATTATATGTTGCATGCGTAATGAATGGGGAAAACAAAACACAAAAGGATGTTGCTGAAGCAGCAGGTGTAACAGAAGTAACGATAAGAAACAGGTACAAAGGCCTCAAAACACACCTAAAATTATAATTTATTTAAACCACCATTATTATTTTTTAACATACCTAAAGGTTTTTTCTGTACCCCTATACAAAGAAATTACACCCACAATAATAAAAGCAATAGATATTACCATTAGAAAATAGTTACTTGTTTCATCCGACAATGATGTATTAAAAAAGTAGTAGCCAACCAAACCATACGAAAAAAGCACATAATTAGAAATCCAGTGGAATACAATTGAGGCTACAATGCCATATTTATAATAAAGCCAACCCAAAAACAATCCTCCCATAGTGGCCTGGGTTATTTTTCCAATTCCGTAATCTCCACCAAAAACGACATGAGACAAGCCAAAAAAAGCCGAATTAAGAAATATTATCAAAAAAATAAGAGTTTTGATGCCATTAGATTCAACAGACACATTCTTGCCAGGGTGAATTAATGTCGATATAAGCGAGCTTTTATACCTAACAAGTACCAAGGATAAGGGCACCCCAAGGAAAATGATTCTAAATAGTATCTCCTCATTTAAAGGTGCAGCAGTTATGTAAAAAAAAGATAGGAGAGGGTTGTCCAATAAGGGATCCCCGATAGATATCTCAAACAACTGCTGAATCCAATCAATAATGATAGACAGAACAAAATACGCAGAGAACCACTGTATTGCAATATAAAGAAAATTGGAATTGGATATCCCGAAGATTTTTAAATCACGGTTAAAGATTTTTTTGGGCCCAAGGCCACTGAACAAGAATACGGGTTTAAAGATGACAAATATATACAAAATTGCGTAAAAAAACCAAAAGAAAAGAAAAGCTACTCCAAGGTTTGAGTATAGATTGGATACATTAAAAACGCTGAGCAACAAAAAAGTCAAGGGAACGTTATCATGCCAGCCAACATCTTTCCCGATATCGGTAAAGAACACCAAATAAAGGCCAAAAAAAATTGAAGCGGTTATAAAGAGAAATAAATAAAATGTAATAGCCTTGTTTAGGCCATCGACATAATCTTTAAAATCATTTTGCTTAAACAAATAAATTTCTTACATTACTTCAATAGAAGAAGAGTTAAACCCTTTGACAACCAAATAATCTTTAACGTGTTCTCGATGATCCCCTTGCAGCAATATGAACCCATCTTTAGCTGTTCCACCGCATGCTAAACGGCTTTTTAACTCTTTTACTATTGTGTGAATGTCATTGATTTTAGGATCCAAACCTTCAATCATAGTGGAAGTCTTAGAAAATCGACGTGTTTCCAACCTAACGACAATACGGGTATCTTCTTTATCTAATTCTCCACAGGCACACAAATCATCTGGAAGGCCACATTTTTTGCATATTACAGCCATCTATATTTACCTTATTATTCTAAATCCTATTATTAAGCCTTCCCCAAAACACCAAACAAGATGGTATATTTATCCCCCTCTTTTAGAATTAGTTTTGCGTTATATCTCCAAATTCCAAACATATAACATACCCAGGGATATGCCAAATAGTGAATCCTCTAAAATTCCTTTTTCGATAATTAAATCAATATGGAACAGTTTTTATAAAAAAGATTATTAAAAACACTGTTTGATTTTTGATGTCCCCGGCAATTCTAAACCTGAAATTTCCATTTAGTTTGACAAATGATCAAGAGAATGCAATTACTGCTTGGATACAGAATAGGTATAAGGGATCAATCATTTACTCTACCGGAACTGGAAAAACAGAGATAGCATTTGAGTGTGCTAGGAGGGCTGCGATCAACAAATGTCTTTTTTTCAAGAAAGACAACAACATGAACCTCAATGGTTTTAGAATATTGTTTTTGGTTCCCAGAATTATATTAATTGAACAGAATATTGAAAGACTTGTCAGGTACAATATTGACAAAGAGTCGATTGGTGCGTTTTTTGGAGAAAAAAAGAATGAAAGGGAAATAACCATATCCACCTATCAAAGCGTTATCAATAATCATATTCTAATAAAGAACTCGGACATGGTTATTCTTGATGAAGTTCATTTTATTAGCAACACAGCATTCTCATACACAAACCTCTTCAAAATAATAAAAGAAGATCCCAAAAAAATGATTTTAGGTCTGACAGCAACAATCAATGAGCTGGACCCCAAATACCAAGAGATAATCAAAACTATTCCTCCTGTAAGAAGGTATCTAATTAAGGAAGCAGTGGATGATGGAAGACTAGCAAAACCCGAAATAATCTCAATTGAAGTCAGCCTTACAAATGAGGAAAAAGACACCTATGACAAAACAAGTGAATTGATTAGAAATATATCCAACAAGCTAAATGCATACGAACCCGGCATAATCACCAAAATTCTATACCAGGGTGGAATAAGGTCAAAATACGCCAAAGAATGGTTTTCCCAGGTTAGAATTAGAAAAGATTTGCTAAATTCTTCACAAAATAAGTTAGAGAAGGCTGTCCAGATAATAAAGAAACACCACCATGAGAAATCAATGATTTTTAGCGAAACAATAGACTCCATAATCAAATTAAAGACTATCCTTGAGAAAAAAAGCATCCCTTCGGAAATCATTCATTCTAAAATAAAGATAAAGGACAGAAAAGCAATTTTAGAAAAATGGGGTAAAGATTTTTTCCCATTGTTATCAGTCCACACACTAGAAATCGGTTATGATATTCCTCAAGTGGGAATTGCAATCATTTTATCAAACACATCAAACATCAATCAAATAGCGCAAAGGATTGGAAGAGTAATCAGAAAAACAGAGGCCAAAGACAAAGCACTAATTTATGTAATTTATGTAAAAGAGACGAGAGACAATAAAATAGTGAAAATGGTCGATAAAGCGGTTGGGAAGAAAAGCGAAAGATTATTCAAAAAAACCTCAACCCAAACCAAAATAACAGACAATTTCAAATGATGAGCATAATTTCAAACTTAAAGCGAGATAAAAATAAGATTATATTTTCTTTAAAAAACAGGATAAAACATGACGCTAAAAAATATAACGGTGTTGGGTTCTGGCATCATGGGGCATGGAATCGCTCAAATATCTGCCATGTCAGGGTACAAAGTGAAACTGAGGGACATTGAAAAACAGTTTTTAGATAGGGCAATGGATAAAGTAAAATGGTCTTTACAAAAGCTGGCAGAGAAAAACAAAATTACAAATGATCAGGTTGAGGAGTTTTATAACAATATTACCCCAGTAGTGGATCTCAATGAGGCAGTCAAGGAAACGGACTTAATAATAGAAGCTGTACCTGAGGATTACAATCTCAAAAAGAGCGTATATAAAGAATTGGACAAGATAACAGACAGCAAAACAATATACGCATCAAATACAAGCACACTACCCATAACAGAACTTAGTAAACTTATTGATAATCCAAACCGGTTTATAGGAGTTCATTTCTTTAATCCCCCCCAACTGATGAAACTAGTTGAAATAATACCAGGCACAGAAACTGATCCTTTAATCATCGAGGAAATTAACAATTATGTTAAAAAAATTAGAAAAACGCCCATTATTTGTAAAAAGGATGTTGCAGGGTTCATAGTAAATAGGATTTTCATCCCACTAGTTCACGAGGCAGCACACTGCTTAGACAGAGAAAACAATTCAATGGAGATAGTAGACTCCGCGGTAAAATACAGGTTAGACTTTCCCATGGGAATATTTGAATTAGCAGATTACACAGGCCTTGATGTAATTTACAAAGCTACATACGAAATGAACCTGCGAGATAAAAAAGTAATATTACCCCACCCAAAGATAAAGGAACTTTACGAAACAAAGCATTTTGGTCAAAAGTCAGGCAAAGGATTTTACGAATACAAAGGAGACAAATACGAAAGGATAGATCTTTCGGAAGAAAAAGCATCCAAATACGATCCGATTTCAATATTAGCAGTTGCTTCCAACAATGCCTCATGGCTGATATCAAATGAAGTCTGCAGCAAAGAGGACTTGGAAAACGCCCTGAAGTTGGGAATGGGACTGAAAACAGAGATATTCAAATTAATTGAAAAATACGGGGTCCAGAAAGTATTAGATGAATTAAATAAACTTAAAGAAAAATACGGTGAATTTTATCTGCCTGATAAGTATCTGTTGTCTTTAAAGTGATTATCAACTTGACGAAATATTACTCACAATGATATCTCTTTAACTACGGGAGTATCCCGACATTTCAACAAAATAATAGTAATAATAGCAGCCAGATCAAAAATTGCAAGGAATAGACGGTCTCTGTAATTGTGTAACATTAAACGTCAATATTATTTTGCTATTGTCACCTTCCAACTTTAAAATTTCATTGTTTAGGTTGTGTAAACTCAAAAACCTTTATGCCATAATAATTGTATATGGGATTCTGAATTTTAGCGAATAGCGCATAACTTTTGAATTATAAAATCAACAGCAAAGCTAGGCGATTTGGATTTTTCTATTTTTATACGTTTTCTCTCATCCAAAAAATTTCCGCCATATATATCTGAGACACCTCCACTATCCTCAATCGAGACCATTATCTTTTTAGCCATATATCCAACGCACAATTCAATTAGAGTGCCTACTCCGCCACCTACAGATATTATACCATCTGATGAATAAGATACTATAAAGTCCCTAGACTTTCCGATTCCAGAACAAATAACTACATCACAAAATTTGTTGGCATTGGAATAATCCTCCTGGGGAATGATTCCTACTGTTAATCCCCCATTATCCTTTGCACCCCTGCATGCGTATTCCATTACCCCGCCAAGTCCGCCACAAACCAGTATGGCATTTTTTTTGGCGATCTCTTTGCCCACCTCATAGGCAATATCCAATGTTTTTGAGGGTAACGAAGCATCATAATTATAACCTATAACACCTATCTGAATTTTTTTCAATTTATAACCAATATGTTAGTTTATAATTAAATTATGGGATTTGACATCTTCGCTATTTGCAGGTATGATAAATCCAATTAGCAATTGATACAGAAATGTATTTATTTCCATCATTGAGTTTTTTAATTATGAGTAAGAAGGCAAAGAAAAATGCACCTTTACCGGCTTCTAGTGCAGGATTGTTAAGGTTTTTTGAAGATGAAACAAAAGGAATAAAGGTAAAGCCAGAAATCATTTTAGGGATATCAGGAGCACTGATTGCAATTTCAATAGCAATAAAGGTTTTAGTCCCGGTATAATTTTCCTTTTTTGACTTTTAATGAGCAATTTCGATTCAGACAGCATTTCTAGCCTCCACAAAAGATGGCTATTTACAAACATAAACCCTTCTTCTGAAAAATTTTCTTACATAATCTCAATTGTTAGTTTACTTACCAATACAATATTAATCAATTTTATATTTAATCAAAACGACATTACTGAATTTGTATTATCATCTCCAGTCATTGTAGGTGTTTTTACTGTGACCTTATTGTCTGACTATCTTTCTCTAAAAGGAACTCCCCTCAACAGGATGTCAAAGGTTTTGCATGTTGCAGCATTTGCTAATTTACTATGGACGTTAACAGTAATTTTTAGCTATGTTTCTGAATTTATAATCTTTACAAATCATCCAGCACTAAATTCAATTATCCAAGGAATGTTTATGGCAATCGGATTACGAATAGGAATTTTTACATCTGTTTTTGGCGCATCACTAAAGAGGGCAATTCCGATTTCCTTCATACAACCATTAATTATCTTTATCTTGATTTCCTTTTTCTATTTCAATCACATTTTCTTTACAAATCTATCGGTTTATTTATTTGGAGCAGTAATTTTAACAATAGGAATTACATGGGCAATAGTTATCGACAGGATAGGAAGACCCAACTTTTCAAGTGCTTTTAAGATCCTGCAGGCATTTCTAAAAGCCTGGACTGAAAATAAATCTGATGAAATGGAGAGAATAGCTGAAGAAAAGGCAAACTCCAAATCCGTTAAAACCTTTTTAGTAAAACTAAAATCAAAGAAAGACGTCATGATAGTCCTTCCAGAGTTACACCCAGGTCCATTCAATCCTATAGGAGGGAGTAATCTTCCTTACGATATCTTTAATTTTTACAAAAATTCCGCTATGGTTATGCACAGCATTTCAGACCATTCCCTTAACATTCCTTCCCAAAAGGAAGTAAAAAAATACCTGAATTCTTTAAACCACTTAGAATATTTGGAGTCTGGTGATAAATGCACAATACCAGTTTCTTTTTCAATAGATGACTGCAATTGTACCGGATTTGCATTAGGTAAAAATGCCATCATTTTATTGTCGAAATCCCCTTCTGGAATGGAGGATATCCCACCCGAAGTCAAATTGCATCTTGAGCAATATTCAAAGGAATTGGGTTTTGATCAAACTTTAATAATTGACTCCCATAACTCCATGGGAGAAAAAATTGAAAAACAAGATATAAACAATTTCATCAGCATAGGAAAAAAATGTTTGGAAAAAATAACACACTCAGAACAATTCCCATTTAAAATAGGATATTCAAATAGTTTTCAAATAGAAAACCAAATGCCAAAATCACCAGACTTGGGTGATGGCCGGTTTGGAACTTTAACCATTTCAATCAAGAATAAACAATACGTATTATGCTGGTGCGATTCAAACAATATGAAAAAGGGAATAAGAGAAAAAATAATAGCAAACCTCAAAACAGAAGGATATAACGTTATAGAAGTTTGTACCTCTGACACCCACTCAACATCAGGCAAAAGAAATACAAAAGGTTACTATACTTTAGGTGACATTACCAACGAAAAAAAAATCATCAACACGTTTTTGCGATTAGCTAAACTGTCAAAAGAATCAATTAGCGACTCTGCTTTTGAGATTTACAAATCAGAAAGCAAAGTAATGGTGATGGGAAATGATCAGTTTGACGATTATTCCAATGCTTTAGAAAAATCATTTAAAGTTACTAAAATTTTTCTGTCGGTAACATTTATCATTTATATCGCAATGCTACTTGTTACTTGAAAATCATAATATGATTCTGCAAATGAAGGTTATAGTGGATGGAGAGAGATTTGAACTCTCGATCACCTGTGTGTGAGACAGGTATCTTAACCACTAGACTACCCATCCTAGGGTTTTAATATTGCATAAGCCCTTGTTAATTAATAATAATTTCACTTTATAAATATTAATACATGCAATTAATAACGGTTCAAAACCATAAAAAAGAAAGAGTTTAGGTCCCTTCACCATATTCATGAAGGTACCTGTTTTGGTTTTGGGTCAAACTATCTATTTCTATACCCATAGATTCCAACTTTAATTGGGCAATGTTAAGATCTTGTTCCCTATCAATATCATAAATCCTATTTTCAAAAGATTCCCTGTTTGCTGCAAGTTTTAAGACGGAAAGAAACTGATTGGCAAAACTCATATCCATCACTTCAGAGGGATGGCCTTCTGCAGCAACCAAATTCACTAATCTGCCTTCTCCGATTAGGTTAATTTTGTTTCCATTGCCAAGGATAAACTGTTCAACGTTTTCATTCATATTGTGAACAGATGTGGATAGCTTTTTCAAATCGTCAATTGATATTTCAACATTAAAGTGACCCGCATTTGACAGAATTGCACCATCCTTCATTTTCTCAATATGGATGCCTGTGATTACATCCCTACATCCAGTAGATGTAATGAATATGTCACCTAATGCAGATGCCTCCAACATTGGTTTTACCGTAAATCCATCCATTCTTGCTTTCAAGGCATTAATTGGATCGACCTCTGTTATGACAACAGACGCACCATGACCTTTGGCCCGGCTCGCAATTCCTTTCCCAACATGGCCATATCCGGCAACAACTACAGTCTTTCCAGCAATAAGAATATTAGTGGCTCTTAAGATCCCGTCTAAAGCAGACTGCCCAGTCCCATATACATTATCAAAATCGTGTTTAGTTTCCGCGTCATTTACCGCAATTATCGGATATTGTAGCTTATTGGTGTTTTCAAGTGCTCTTAAACGCATAACACCTGTGGTTGTTTCTTCTGTGCCTCCAATGATATTAGCACCATAATCATTCAGAGTTTTATGAAACTCGATTGTCAGATCGGCACCATCATCGATTGTTAAATGAGGCTTAAACTTCAATACAGAGTAAATATCATCATAATACTCTTTACTAGTAACCCCCCTGCTTGCGAAAATAGATAATCCGTCATCTACCACCAGGGATGCCGCAATGTCATCACTTGTACTCAAAGGATTGCATCCAGACCATGCTATTTCCGCACCCGCCGCATGCAGTGTTTTGATTAACACAGCTGTTTCTTTTGTCACATGCAAACACCCGCCAATAACAAGATTTTTTAAAGGTTTTGAATCTTGGTATTTCTTTTGTAATGAAAGCATTACAGGCATATGGGATTCGGCCCATTCAATTTTTTTTTTGCCATAAGAAGACAATGATTTGTCCTTGATACGATACTCCATAAGTAAAAAAATATAGAGTCCATATATTACTTTAACACATCTGAAGATCAAAAAAGACTTTTTTGCAAGGGATACTGCTGAGGTAGCTTATGATCTTATTGGAAAAAGGTTGGTTAGATATGTAGATTTTCTTGGTAAGTACTATAAGTTAAGCGGAATAATAGTTGAAACTGAGGCTTATGGTCATGGCAACGATCCAGCAAGCCACGCTTTTAGAAACATAACAAATCGTAACAAAGCAATGTTTGGTGCCATAGGTAAAACATATGTTTATTTTATTTATGGTAATCATTATTGTTTTAACATTGTAGCTAAAAATAAGGAAAATGATGCTGGTGCTGTCTTAATAAGATCTATTCAACCTATAGAAGGCATTAATTTAATGAGAATTTTTCGAAAGACAGATAATATTGTAGATTTAACATCAGGTCCAGGAAAGATAACTCAGGCTTTCAGAATAAACAAGAAGCACAATGAACTAGACATTACAGACGATAACAACGATTATTTCTATTTGGAAGACAATCAAGAGGGGAGAAATCCCAAGGGATTTAAGGTAATAGGGACAAAAAGAATAGGCATCTCAAGTGCATTAGAGAAGGAATGGAGATTCATCATGTTCAATGCGATGAAAAGTAAAATAAACCAAAGTGATGAGAAAAAGTATTTTCCTAATCCATTTCTTTCCAAAAGAAGCTAAATTTTAATCACAAAATAGATAAAAACCTTAAACAAGTTTGGATAAGTATTACAAGTAAAATGCAATATTAAATGCCTCTCAGAGATTACCTTGTTCCAGAAGAGCAAATAAAATTTATTTGTAAAAGAGATATTGAATATGCCAACAAAAAATATTTTCTGGTTATCACAAATAAAAGGATATTACTGTACAAAGAAAGGGGAATATTAAACAAATCTGAGGACATCATATGTGAAAAGCTAGAGCGACTCGGAGGTTTGGAATACAAAGAAAAGAGAGGGTTATTTGATCTAGCTAAAATTTCCATTACAGGTGGGATGAAAATAGACATCAAAGGGCCAACCGAGGAAGTAAAAAGCATGTTTCAAGTTCTAGAGTGCCTTGTCAATTTAAAATAAATAAAATGCTTAAGATAAGGCATTTTCAATAGTATTTTTTATGTCAAACAGACCATCATCTTCTCCCTCGTAGTTTCCATCATCTTTAAGACCGGATTCATCAATATCATTTTCATTATTGTCCTCATTTTCATGCCTATCTTGATTACCATCATGGTTATCTAGCACAATTGAATCCAAGTTATCGCTATCTTTAGAATACAAGTAATCAATGTTTAATTGGATCTCTTCGGCGAAGCTTTCCGCTGGACTGTCACCTTCTAGTGATGATTGGTCATTATCGCCGTCATCGGTGCTGACGAGTCGTATGGGTTTGTCCTGTATAGGTGTTGGAGTGTCTTTACCTTCATCTTCGGCGAAGCTTTCCGCTGGACTGTCACCTTCTAGTGATGAT